>DQHP01000089.1 GCA_003524435.1 Microbacterium sp. | reverse complement strand
TGGTAGCCAGGTGCAGCGGGCTGCTGGTAACCAGGCTGCGGGTAGCCAGGCTGCTGAGCCTGCGGCGGCGCGTAGCCCTGGGGTGCGGCACCGTATCCAGGAGCAGCGGGCGCTGCAGAGGGCTGCGACGGCACGCCTTCCCAGGTCGTGCGGTCGCCGAAGAAGGAGTTACCTGCCCAGGCCGCGGGTGCAATCTGGGTGTTCCAACGTGACTTGTCGAAGGCGTTGATGCCGAGCCAGATGAGCGACAGGAAGATGTAGAGGACGACCCATGCGCCCTCCTTCTGCAGCTTCTGGCCGACGCGGTAGGCAGCAAGCACCATCAGGACGCCGGCAGCAAGGCTGATGATCTGGCCGATAACCGGGAGCCAGCTCAGGAGAATAGCGCCACCCATGGCGTAAAGGATGAGCCACGGGCTCATATCGCCGAGCTTGAGGAAGATCATGTTGTTGTAGATCGGGACCCAGGCACGCCATTTGCCCTGCACACCGGCCTTTTCGAAGATCTTCATGTAGAAGAGGGAGCCGAGGACGTAGACAACGGCAATAATCAGGAACCCGAAAAGCGCGAACAACGCGAGCATGCCTGCATACGCTGTTCCGTAACCATAGTCGGAGTACATGTGACTCACATTCCTTTGACAGAAGGGAACGGACCTCGTCCCCCGACGACAAAGCCCGAGAGCTTTGCATTGGCAATGGTAGCGGGGTCGAGATCATTGGGGCAATGTGACGCGCAGAACACAACTCCCCATTGCTGCCGCTACACGCCGCGGGTAGTCAGCCGTCAACGACGAGGTCGAGGATGCCCTCTCCCCCATTTTCCCTCAGCGCAACACCATGAGTCCTCGCCCAGGCCAGCAGCGAATGTAACGAAGTCAGCCGGGGACGGTCAACGGAGAGTGCACGCATCAGCTCGCCCTTCGCCTTCTTATTGAAATGATTGAGCGCCTTACCATGCGCGGTAACGACTCGAACGTACGCAGACGGTACCGCCCTGGGTACCGGCCCTAGGGCGACGTACGCCTCGCTGCGCAAATCCAATACAAATGACGGGCCATCCTCCGCGAACGCTTCAGATGTTTGAGCCGCCCAAAGTTTGCGCAGTGGCGGCGCCCCCGGAAGAGAAGTACCGGCCGCCAGGCGATAGGCCGGTATTTTATCCATCGCAGACACTGGACCGAATGGCGCCGAATGGATCCACACGTGCCGGCCCAGCCAGCGCCGCGACGATGCATCCAAACTCGTCGCGTCAAGAGCGTCATAGAGGACGCCGGTATAACGATCGACCGCGGGCATCGTCGGCGACGTCCGCAAGAAGGCGTTGTGCGCGAGATCACCGACCTGGCGTTCACTGAGCTTGAGCACGCGTTGCGCCTGATCTGGCTCTGCGGACAAGGCAACAAGTGCGTCGATCGTGGTCCGACGTTCGTCGGACAGCAACGGCAGAGCCAGGCTTTCGATCGCGAGCGGCTTCCCCGCGCCGCCAGATCGCTTGGTTTCAGAAGGAGGAAGGAGAATCTTCATGGGCTCCACGGACGAGAACGCGCCCGCTGCCATCGCGGGGATGACAGGCGGGCGCGTTCGCGAATCGTTGTGTCAGGCGATGAGCGCCGCGTTACCCGCGACGATCGTGAGGCGATCGCTGTCCATTGAGAGGAAGCCATCCTGCGCATTTGCCAACACCTTCGTGCCGTCAGACTGCGTGATGCGAACCTGTCCCTCGGCGAGAATCGCCAGGATGGGCTCGTGGCCGCTCATGATGCCGATCTCGCCCTCGACGGTCTTTGCGACCACGAGGGTCGCCTCTCCCGTCCAGACCTCCGCGTCTGCGGAGACAAGGCTGACCTGCAGTGCCATGATTAGCCGTTCTCCTTCTGGATCTGCGCCCACTTCTCTTCAACGTCGCCGATGCCGCCGACGTTGAAGAAGGCCTGCTCGGCCACGTGGTCGAAGTCACCCTTTGCGATCGCGTCGAAGGACTCAATGGTGTCCTTCAGCGGAACGGTCGATCCTTCGACGTTGGTGAACTTCTTCGCCATGTAGGTGTTCTGCGAGAGGAACTGCTGGATACGACGTGCACGCGACACGACGATCTTGTCCTCTTCCGAGAGCTCGTCAACACCGAGGATCGCGATGATCTCCTGCAGTTCCTTGTTCTTCTGAAGGATCTGCTTCACGGTCGTGGCCACGCGGTAGTGGTCCTCACCCAAGTAGCGCGGGTCCATGATGCGAGACGTTGAGGTCAGCGGGTCGATGGCCGGGTAAAGGCCCTTCGAGGCGATCTCACGGCTGAGCTCGGTCGTTGCGTCAAGGTGCGCGAAGGTGGTTGCCGGAGCCGGGTCGGTGTAGTCATCGGCGGGGACGTAGATCGCCTGCAGCGAGGTGATCGAGTGACCGCGCGTCGAGGTGATGCGCTCCTGGAGCACACCCATCTCGTCGGCGAGGTTCGGCTGGTAACCCACGGCGGAAGGCATACGGCCCAGCAGCGTGGAAACCTCAGAACCGGCCTGCGTGAAACGGAAGATGTTGTCGATGAACAACAGCACGTCCTGCTTCTGCACGTCGCGGAAGTACTCAGCCATGGTCAGAGCCGACAGCGCGACGCGAAGACGGGTTCCCGGCGGCTCATCCATCTGGCCGAAGACAAGGGCAGTCTTGTCGAAGACCCCTGCTTCTTCCATCTCGTGGATCAGGTCATTGCCCTCACGGGTACGCTCACCGACACCGGCGAACACAGAAACACCACCGTGGTTCTGAGCAACACGCTGAATCATTTCCTGGATGAGGACCGTCTTGCCGACACCTGCACCACCGAAGAGGCCGATCTTTCCACCCAACACGTACGGGGTGAGAAGGTCGATCGACTTGATGCCGGTCTCGAACATCTGCGTCTTCGACTCAAGCTGGTCGAATGGCGGAGCCTGACGGTGAATCGGCCAGCGCTCAGTGATCTCGATCTGCTCGCCGGGTTCTGCGTTGAGAACCTCACCGATCACGTTGAAAACCTTGCCCTTGGTGACGTCACCGACGGGAACCGAGATGGCCTCACCGGTGTCGCGCACTTCCTGGCCACGAACAATGCCGTCCGTCGGCTTCAGTGCAATTGCGCGAACGAGGTCGTCACCGAGGTGCTGTGCAACCTCAAGCGTGATCTCCGTCGACTCATCGCCGATCACGATGGTCGTCTTCAATGCGTTGTAGATGTCAGGAATCGAGTCGTGCGGGAACTCGATATCGACGACCGGGCCCGTGACGCGTGCGACGCGCCCGACGACCGCGGTCCCAGCCTCAGCTGTGGCGGTGGGGGTCATATCTTCGTCTCTTTCTTGATGGTCTATTTGCTCGACGAAAGAGCGTCGGCGCCGCCGACGATCTCTGCGATCTGCTGAGTGATCTCGGCCTGACGCGCGTTGTTGCGCAGGCGTGTGTAGTCGGTGATGAGCTTGTCAGCGTTATCACTGGCCGACTTCATCGCCTTCTGCGTCGCCGCCTGCTTCGCCGCAGAGGACTGCAGCAATGCGTTAAAGACACGGCTCTGGATATATACCGGCAAAATCGCGTCCAGCACCGAGTCAGCATCCGGTTCGAACTCGTACAGCGGGTAGGCCGCACCCGGCGTCTCGATCGTCGAGTCTGCCTCCACGATCTCAAGCGGAAGCAAACGAACGGTCTCCGGAGTCTGCGTCATCATGCTGACGAAACGGTTGTACACGAGATGAATCTCGTCGACCCCGCCGTCCTGTCCGCCACGGTTGAATGACTGCAGCAGAGCCGCAGAAATTTCCTCGGCGGTCTTGAACTGTGGAACGTCGGTGTCACCCGTCCAGTCAGCCTCCGCGGTGATGCGACGGAACTGGAAGTACCCGACCGCCTTGCGACCAACCAGGAAGAAGACCGGCTCGCGACCCTCTTCCTTCAGAAGCTCAGCAAGTTCCATCGCCTCACGAAGCACCTGCGAGTTGAAAGCGCCCGCAAGGCCACGATCGGAGGAGAAGACTACGACGGCAGAGCGGCGAACTGTCTCCGGCTCACGTGTGAGTGGGTGGTCGACGTTGGAGTACGTCGCGACGGCAGAAACGGCCTGTGTCACGGCTCGCGCAAAAGGTGAGGACGCGCGCACGCGCGCCATCGCCTTCTGAATGCGCGAAGCCGCGATGAGTTCCATCGCCTTCGTAATTTTCTTGGTCGTCTGAGCAGAAGAGATCTTCTGCTTGTAGACCCTGAGTTGAGCGCCCATGTTTTAGTACCTCACGCGATTACGCGCGACGACCCTTGACGATCTTCTCCTGGTTGACGTCTTCAACGGTGGCAGCATCGTGCTCCTCGTGTCCGAGAGCACTAATGCCTTGCTCACCCGCACTCTGGAACTCAAGCAGGAAGCTGTCGACCTGCTTCTCCAGTTCGGCGGCCGTGTCGTCATCCAGCACGTTGGTCTCGCGCAGGGTGTCAAGGATCTTCGTATTGCGACGAAGGTGGTCAAGCAGTTCGCGCTCGAACTTCAGCACATCGGAGATCTCGAGCGAGTCGAGCTTGCCCTTGGTGCCAGCCCAGATCGATACGACCTGGTCCTCAACCGGGTACGGCGAGTACTGCGGCTGCTTGAGCAGCTCGGTCAGGCGCGCACCACGAGCCAGCTGGCGACGTGATGCGGCGTCAAGGTCGGATGCGAACATCGCGAAAGCCTCGAGCGAGCGGTACTGCGCGAGCTCGAGCTTCAACGTTCCGGAAACCTTCTTGATGGACTTGACCTGAGCGTCACCACCGACTCGGGAGACCGAGATACCCACGTCGACCGCGGGACGCTGGTTAGCGTTGAAGAGGTCGGACTGCAAGAAGATCTGGCCATCGGTGATCGAGATCACGTTGGTCGGAATGTATGCCGAGACGTCGTTGGCCTTGGTCTCGATGATCGGAAGACCCGTCATCGATCCGGCACCGAGCTCGTCAGACAGCTTCGCACAACGCTCCAGCAAACGGGAGTGCAGGTAGAAGACGTCACCGGGGTATGCCTCGCGGCCCGGCGGACGACGCAGAAGGAGCGAAACGGCACGGTAGGCCTCAGCCTGCTTCGACAGATCATCGAAGATGATGAGAACGTGCTTGCCGCCGTACATCCAGTGCTGGCCAATCGCCGAGCCGGTGTAGGGAGCGATGTACTTGAAGCCGGCCGCATCTGAGGCCGGAGCTGCAACGATGGTGGTGTACTCCATCGCTCCGGCATCCTCGAGCGCGCCCTTGACGGAGGCGATCGTGGAGCCCTTCTGACCGATAGCAACGTAGATGCAGCGAACCTGCTTGTTGGTGTCGCCGGTCGCCCAGTTGTCCTTCTGGTTGATGATCGTGTCGATCGCGATCGCGGTCTTGCCGGTCTGGCGGTCACCGATGATGAGCTGACGCTGGCCGCGGCCAACCGGAATCATCGCGTCGATGGCCTTGATGCCGGTCTGCATCGGCTCGTGAACGCTCTTACGCTGCATCACACCGGGCGCCTGCAGCTCAAGTGCGCGACGGCCCTCGGATACGACCTCACCGAGACCATCGATCGGGTTACCGAGCGCGTCAACCACGCGGCCGAGGTAGCCATCGCCAACTGCGACCGAGAGCACCTCGCCGGTGCGCTGGACTTGCTGCCCAGCTTCGATGCCGGCGAAGTCGCCGAGGACGACCGTACCGATCTGGTTCTCGTCGAGGTTCAGTGCGAGGCCCTGGACGCCGTTGCCGAACGTCACGAGCTCGTTCGCCATGACGCCGGGCAGGCCCTCCACGTGCGCGATTCCGTCGCCGGCATCGATGACGGTGCCAACTTCGGTCGCTGCAGCGCCGGTGGGCTCATACGCAGCGGCGAAGTCCTTCAGCGCGTCACGGATGACGTCGGGGCTGATCGATAGTTCTGCCATTGTCTTCCCTTTGTATCTGAGAGAGTCTGCGCGGTTCCCCGCGCGAAGTCGTGTTAGCCCGCGAGCTTGTGTCGGAGATCGGCGAGCCGCGCGGAGATGCTGCCGTCGATCACGTCATCGGCGATCTGCACACGCAGTCCGCCAACAACGGTGGGGTCGATCACTACGTTGAGCGAAACTTGCGCGCCATAGCGGCGTGCGAGTGCATCACTCAACCGGGTGCTCTGTGCCGCAGAAAGTGGTGCCGCGGTGTGCACGGTGGCCACAGTTCGTCCGCGCTGGAGCGAAACAATGCTCATCGCACGGTTCAGTAGCTGCCGGATGCGCCGTCCTCGGGGCTGGCGGACCAGTGAGGTGGTGATCAGCTTTACACTCGCGCTAGCGCCGGTGAGAAGCTTGCCCACCAGCGCACTGCGTGAGGCGGAATCTCCCAATCGGCTACCAAGGGCGAGTTCAAGCTCTGGGTTGTCGGCGACGACGCGCAAGAAGGAGAACAGCTCGCCTTCGATGTCGCTCGTCGGCTCTGCGATCGCCGTTGCTCTGATTGCAAGTTCTTCGATCGCGTCGACGATATCTGCAGCAGTAGACCACCGCTGACCAGCGACGACCGTGAGGACGTCTCTGACAGCAGGTGACGCACCAGCGAAGACCTTCGCCACTACAGCGGCGCGGGAGCCCGCGGGAGCTGTCGAGTCAGCCAGCGCGCCGCTCAACTGCGACGACTCACCCACGAGCGCCGCAGCCGAGAAGAACTCGCCTGCGGTGTCAAGGGTGATGCCGGACGCCGCGGCAAGGGCGTTCGTGGATGCCGCGAGTGCCTGAGTGGTCGCGCTGCCCATTACTGAGCCGCCTTCTCTGACGCGTCGAGGTCGGCGAGGAAGCGGTCAACCACGGCCGTGGCGCGTGCATCGTCGGAGAGAGTCTCTCCAATGACGCCGCCAGCGAGGTCAAGCGCGAGCGTGCCTACTTCGGAACGCAGCGAGACAAGCGCGCTCTGGCGCTCTGCTTCGATCTGCGAGTGCGCGGAAGCCGTGAGACGCGAAGCCTCGGCAGATGCCGTGTCCTTCGCCTCGGCGACGATCCGCTTTCCGTCCTCACGGGCGGCCTCACGAATCTCACCGGCCTCGGTGCGTGCTTCGGCGAGCTGGCGAGTGTATTCCTCCAGCGTTGCCTCGGCTTCCTTCTGTGCCTCGTCTGCCTTGGCGATGTTGCCCTCGATGGCGGCGGAGCGCTCATCGAGCATCTTCGTGAAGCGTGGAAGAGCAACCTTCCACACCACGACCAGGATCACGACGAACCACAGAGCCGACCAGATGATGTCGTACCACGCGGGGATCAGCGGGTTAGGTGCTTCCTCCGCCGCGAGGCTCGTGACAAGAGCGTTCAGCATCCTGTCTCCTTCAGAAGTCGGTGAGAATTACGGGAAGGGGATGAATCCGACGGCGATGCCGACGAATGCAAGCGCCTCGGTGAAGGCGATACCGATCCACATGAGGACCTGGAGGCGGCCAGCCAGCTCGGGCTGACGAGCAACGCCCTCGATGGTCTTTCCGACGACGATACCCACACCGATAGCCGGACCGATCGCTGCGAGGCCGTAACCGACCGCCGCGAGGTGACCGTTGATTTCAGCGAGAACCGTAGTTGCGTCCACGGGATGTTTCCTTTCGATTTTGGAACGGCGGGAGAGCCGATCCGCTTAGAGCTTGGAAGGCTTAGTACTTGGAAGACTTAGTGCTCTTCTGCGACCGCGAGCTGGATGTAGATCGCGGTGAGGACGGTGAAGACGTATGCCTGCAGGACGACAACCAAGATCTCAAAGATCGTGAAGGCGCCGCCGAAGGCGAGGGTTCCGACACCGAGGGCGGCCCATCCGCCACCTGCGGTGAAGAAGAAGAACTGTGTTGCTGCGAAGCAGAGCACGAGGATCATGTGACCGACGACGAGGTTCATCATCAGTCGGAGCGTCAGCGTGACCGGCCGGATGATGAAGGTCGAGATGAACTCAAGCGGCGTAACGATGATATAGACCGGCCACGGCACACCGGAGGGGAACAGTGAGTTCTTCCAGAAACCCAGCGGGCTCTTCTTCATGCCGGCGTAGATGAAGGTGACGTAGCTGATCACAGCAAGCGTGAGTGGCACGGCGATAATCGCCGTACCTGGCATGTTCAGGAACGGGATGATTCCGGTGATGTTCATGAACAGGATCATGAAGAACATCGTGGTCAGGATCGGAAGGAAGCGATCGCCATCCTTGCGTCCCAGAAGATCGTGGGCGATGCCGCCTCGGACGAAGCCAAGGCCCATCTCAATGACGCTCTGGAAACGTCCGGGTACCACGCGCATGCGGCGGGTACCGAGCCAGAGCAACAACACGACCACAATCACTGAAAGCAACTGGATCAAGTGGATGCGGTGAATCGGAATGACGCCGAAGACGTTGAACAAGATCTCCGGGAAGAACTCATCCATCGACGGGCCATGGAATTCGCCACCATCAGCGGCAGGACGGGGGATCATGGTCGCAGCAAGATTAAACAGCGCGGGCTCCAGCTTCGGGGCACCGGTTTGAACCGGGGCGGCGACGGTCGGTGTGCTTCAGGCGCAAGCGCTCGCATTGCGAGCGGGCACGTGTCAACACTATCAGAATCAATTGTCGTTCAAATCCGTTTTTGGCGTCTGACGGTTCATTCCGGGTGCCAGATCCTCTGGAGCTTCGGTCGGCAGCGATATATCGCTAACGTTCGGAAGGCGCATCCGGGTGAGGACAATTACGTCGACGGCCAGCGAGAGCGCGACGCCGGCGACGATGGAAAGGAAGAACACCATCGGTGAGATCCAGGGCGCACCACTGAGCAGAATCATCACGACGATGAAGACACCGAGTTTCAGCATCCAGCCCCCGAGCACAATGGCGAAGAAGAGTTGCACGTAAATCGGATCGCCGTACCAACGGTTGGCGATCAGGATGCTAATCGCAGTGATCGCGAGGAACAACGCAGCCAGCGTCACTCCTAGCAACCCGCTCCACAAGCCGTCCGTTCCGGCGACAAAGAAGCCGATGGCCCCGGCGATAACGGCGAGGATGACCGTTGCCGCC
This sequence comes from Microbacterium sp., assembly GCA_003524435.1. GTDB lineage: Bacteria > Actinomycetota > Actinomycetes > Actinomycetales > Microbacteriaceae > Microbacterium. The sequence continues at coordinate 44,998 of DQHP01000089.1, read as the reverse complement.
GCAGACCACAGCAGGGTCTTACGCAGGATCGGCGTACTCGAGACAGGACTCGGACTCATGGTGACTCCAAAGGGTGCGGGGCGGGCTCTGTGGGAGCCGTGCGCTGAGTTCGTTGGGAAGGGAGCAGGGTGACGACAAGGCAGGCGGCGATGCCGATGACGCCGAAGGCGACTCCGGGCAGATACTGACCTGGCCAGTCCTCGCGCGATCCGACATACATAAGCAGAACCGCGAGGGAGATGATGGCCGTCCACGCGTAGAAGATGAGGACAGCGTCCCGGTCGCGGTGACCGAGATCCAGCATCCGGTGGTGGAGGTGCTTTCGATCCGGCGAGAACGGGGACTTCCCCGCTCGCATACGCCGAAAGACTGCGAGCCCAAAATCCAGCAGCGGCAGCAGTACGACGACGAGAGGAAGCAAGATGGGGATAAACGCTCCGAGCAACTGTGAACGGCCGAACTCTTCCGGGTCCATGGCGGTGGACGACATCTGACCGGTAAGCGCGATAGCCGAGGTCGCCATCAGGAGCCCCAGCACGAGCGCACCAGAGTCCCCCATGAAGAGTTTTGCGGGGCTCCAGTTCAATGGCAAGAAGCCGATGCACGCACCGATCAGGACCGCTGCGAGAAAGGACGCCAGGTTGAAGTAGCTACTGGCACCGGTGTCGCGCGTAAGAATGTACGCGTAGGCGAAGAACACACCGTTCGCGATCAAGCAGACGCCGGCGACCAGGCCATCGAGACCGTCGATGAAGTTGACAGCGTTCATCACGACCACGATGGCGAACATGGTCACCGCGATGCTCAGCCAACTCGAGAAGATGATCATCTCCCCGAGTGGCAGCGCGAGAATCTGCAGACCGCCAACGACGGTGATGATGCCGGCGGCCAGAAACTGCGCCCCCAGCTTGATCATCCAGTCCAGGTCCCACAGATCATCGATGACGCCAATGATGGCGATCAGCAGCACCGCTCCTAACACGGCCCACATTGTCTGCGGCGGCACCCACATAATGCTAAAGAACGGATTCGCTGATGACACACCGATCGCGGCTGTGATACCCAGAACGATGGCCACCCCACCCAGCCTGGGTGTCGGTGTCGTATGCACGTCGCGCTCGCGGATGCCGGGATAGAGCTTGAAGCGCAGGCTGAGTTGCCAGACAGCCCAAGACATCACGAGGGTGACCGTCGCGGTGAGGATAATCGTGAAGAGGTACTGCTTCACGCGGTGCCGTCCGCTGCGGCGTCCTGCGACACCTGCGGCTCTAACAACTCGCCCAGGACGCTTTCCAGTTGCTTTATCGTCACAGCACCTTCACGCAGCACGCGGATGCGGGGCTCGTCAGCAGGTACGTCATCAGAACCTGCTCGAGGGCGCACGAATGATGTGGCGTCAATGATCGTGGAGGCGATTCCGGTCGCACTCATACCTCCATCGAGATACACCGCGACGCTGTCGCCCAGCATCCGTTTGGCATCTTCGACGGCAATTGCTGCGTCTTTTCCCGTGAGGTTCGCACTGGACACGGCCAACGGGCCTGTCTCTTCAAGAATCTCTAGCGCCACACGGTTGTCAGGCATGCGCACGGCGACTGTTCCGAGGCTGTCGCCGAGATCCCACGAAAGCGATGGCTGCGCGGGCAACACGACCGTGAGACCCCCCGGCCAGAATTCATCGACTAATCGTTGAACTGGCTCGGGGATCTCTTCTACGAGAGCAGCCAACGCGGCCTGGCCAGCGACAAGAACCGGCGGCGGTTGTTCCCTTCCGCGCCCCTTGGCATCGAGCAGTTTCTGCACGGCCGAAGGGGTGAACGCGTCAGCGGCAACACCGTAAACGGTGTCAGTAGGGATAACGATGAGGCCGCCACGGGCTATCGCCTGACGAGCGAGGCGCATTCCGGCAAGCAGCTGCGCCTCATCGCGGCAATCGAAGACTGAGGACATGACCGTCTCAGTCTACGCGTCCGGGAGTGCCGCGCACGACTCTCGCCAGCGTCTCAAGGACGCAACGCCGTCGTGGACCGATCGCGCTGAGTCAGATCACGGTGTGTGGTGGGCGCCCGCCACCCGGCCTCTGACAGCAGATTCCTGATCGCTTCGCCCTGCAACTCACCGTGTTCGATGACGAGCAGACCCCCTGGCCTGAGTAAATGCAGCGCTCTTGCGCTCAGCACGCGCACGATGTCGAGGCCATCGGCCCCTCCGTAGAGCGCCATGGCCGGATCAAACAGCCTCACTTCAGGATCGCGCGGGATGGCGTCATTTGGGACGTAGGGCGGGTTCGAGATGACGACGCTGACGGTGCCGTCAAGCTCAGCAAGGGAGTCGGCAAGATCGCCATGAACGAGCGTGAGATTCTCAACATCCTTAGTATTTCGCGCTGCCCAGGTGTGTGCCTCGGCCGAAAGTTCCACTGCGTAAACGAATGAATGCGGCACTTCCGTAGCCATCGCTAAAGCGATAGCGCCGCTGCCGGTGCACAGATCGACGCCGATCGGCTCGGGAGACGGATCATTCAGCAGCGCGTCAACAGCGAACTGGGTGACTGTTTCAGTCTCCGGCCGCGGCACGAACACCCCCGGACCCACAGCAAGCTCCACGTGCCGAAACGGCGCGCGACCGGTGAGATGTTGCAGCGGCTCACGCGTCTCCCTTCGCGCTACGAGCGCGTCAAACGCCGCGGCTGCATTGTCGGCCATCGTGTCGCCGCGGATGATGGCCGCCTGCACCTCGCCACGTCCGAGGCCCTGAATATGTGCAGCAAGCAGTTCGGCATCGACAAGCGGATCCGGAACACCGGCTGCGCCGAGACGCTCGGCAGCAGAGCGAACAAGCGCGGCGAGAGTCAGATTAGGCATTCACTCAGCGTACGACGTTTGGCGCATTCTCCTCCGTCACATTGCGCCCGTGTGAGTCAGGTCTCGAATAGGCTTGCAGTGCACGCTTCCGCGAACGAAAGGCCCACTATGTCCGGCATCCATTCCGACATCACCACCGCTTTCGGCAACACTCCGCTGGTTCGCCTGAACCGCGTCACCGAGGGCGTAGGTGCCACCGTTCTGGCCAAGATCGAGTCGTTCAACCCCGCATCGAGTGTGAAAGACCGCATCGGCATCGCGATGGTCAACGCCGCGGAGGCGTCTGGCGAGCTGAAGCCGGGTGGCACGATCGTCGAGTCCACCAGCGGCAACACCGGCATCGCTCTGGCTATGGTGGGCGCAGCCCGCGGATACAAGGTCATCCTCACGATGCCGGCGTCGATGTCGAAGGAGCGCCGCGTGCTGCTGAAGGCATTCGGCGCCGAGATTGTCCTCACGGACCCCACCACCGGCATGAGCGGCGCGATCGAAGCGACGAAGAAGATCGTTGCCGACACCCCCGGGGCCGTCTGGATCCGTCAGTTCGAGAACGCAGCCAACCCCCAGATTCACCGTGAAACGACCGCGCAAGAGATTTTGCGCGACACCGATGGCGGCGTCGACATCCTCGTCGCTGGAATCGGCACCGGCGGAACGGTCACGGGCACCGGCCAAGCATTGAAAGCAGCGAAGCCCAGCGTGCAGGTTATCGCCGTTGAGCCGAAGGACTCCCCCGTCCTGACCGAAGGACACCCTGGGCCGCACAAGATCCAGGGCATCGGACCGAACTTCGTTCCCGATGTGCTCGACCGCGATGTGCTGGATGAGGTTATCGCAGTCGAGTTCGATGAGTCGCTACGTCTAGCGCGCGATTTGGCCTCGAAGGAGGGGCTGCTGGTCGGAATGTCCTCTGGTGCGGCGCTGTCTGCGGCACTTCAGGTCGCGGCCCGCCCCGAGAACGCCGGAAAGACGATTGTCGTCGTCCTACCGGACACGGGCGAGCGCTACATCTCTACCGCGCTATTCGAGGACCTGCGCGAGGGTTAATTCTTCCATGGGAATGATCGCTCGAATACGCGAGGACCTCGCCGCCGCGCGTCTTCGGGATCCCGCTGCCCGCAGCAGTTTTGAGGTCGGCGTGCTGTACCCCGGTTTGCATGCCATCTGGGCTCACCGCGTCTCGCATCGGCTTTGGAAACGCGGCCTGCGCTTTCTTGCGCGAGCCAATTCACAACTGGCACGAACGGTGACAGGGATTGAAATTCATCCCGGGGCGCGCATCGGCAGACGTTTCTTCATCGATCACGGCATGGGTGTCGTCATCGGCGAGACAGCCGATATCGGCGACGACGTGATGCTTTATCACGGCGTGACGCTCGGCGGGCGGACACCGGATGCCTCAGGTAAACGGCATCCGACGCTTTCAAACGGTGTCGTCGTTGGCGCTGGTTCGAAATTGCTTGGGCCGATCGTGATCGGGCGCAACACCGTCGTGGGCGCAAACGCTGTCGTCACGAAGGATGCCCCAGAAGACAGCATCCTCGTCGGCGTGCCCGCACGTGCGCGCAAGCGTGGCGGTCTTGACGATTTCAGCGCGTTACGCATCGCCGCAGACTATTCGATCTGACAACTCAGCTCGAGCGACGCTCTTTGACTTTTCGTTTGAGAAAGATCAGCGGCAGCAGGACGCTGCACAGCGCTGTGACGATCCACACGATGACTGCACCAATAATCCAGCCGGCCGCCCCTGTGATGCGCAGACCGCCTATCGGCAGCAGCACCACGACGACCAGCGCGATGAGCGTAGAAAAAATGCCGATGCCGCCCATCAAGACCGGCGCATAGCGGTCCGCGAGTTTCGCGACCCAGGGGCTGAGGACGCTCTGCAGGATCGCGAAGATCACGATGCAGATGACAAAGCCCCACCATTTGTCCCACTGGATCTGGAAGCCTTCGAGAACCAGGTCCGCCACGATGAGTCCGATCGCCGCTGAGGCGAGGTAGGTGAGCGTGCGGAAGAGGAAGCTGATCACGCCCTGATCCTAGCGCTCAACACCCGCCGAAGCTCGGATACACCGCGAGCGTGATTGACGAGCAGCCGTCGAATTAGTTCTCGTCGCCGCCAATGGCAGCGAGGCGGGCTTCTTCGTCAGCCGAGATACAGCTTTCGATGACGGGCTCCAGCGCTCCGTCCATCACCTGGTCAAGGTTGTATGACTTGTAGCCAGTGCGATGATCGGCGATGCGGTTTTCTGGGAAGTTGTACGTGCGGATGCGCTCAGAGCGATCCATACCGCGAATTTGCGACTTGCGCGCATCAGAGGCGATGGCATCGCGCTCTTCCTGCTGCCTGGCCAGCAGGCGTGCCCGCAACACGCGCATTCCGGCCTCACGGTTCTGCAGCTGCGATTTTTCGTTCTGCATGGAGACCACAATGCCTGTCGGCACGTGCGTGATGCGCACCGCAGAGTCTGTCGTGTTCACAGACTGGCCGCCTGGGCCTGAAGAGCGGTATACATCAATCTTGAGGTCATTCTGGCTGATCGCGACCTCTTCGGGTTCGTCGACCTCAGGGAACACCAGCACACCCGTCGTTGAGGTGTGGATGCGCCCCTGGGACTCAGTCGCGGGCACTCGCTGCACGCGGTGCACGCCGCCTTCGTACTTCAGATGCGCCCAGACTCCCTGCGAAGGATCGCTGGCAGATCCTTTAATCGCGACCTGCACATCCTTATACCCGCCAAGGTCGGACTCGTTGCGCTCGAGGAGCTCGGTTTTCCAGCCTTTGGATGCTGCGTATTGGATGTACATGCGCAGCAGATCGGCGGCGAACAGCGCGCTCTCGGCGCCGCCCTCACCGCCCTTAATTTCAAGGATGACGTCACGAGCGTCGTCAGGGTCACGAGGAATAAGCAGCCGGCGCAATTTTTCCTGCGCCTGCGCCAAGCCTTCTTCAAGGCCGGGCACTTCCTCGGCGAAAGCCTCGTCCTCTTTGGCGAACTCGCGAGCTGCGTCAAGATCTGCGGATGCCGCAACCCACGCAGTGTGCGCGGAGACAATCCGATTCAGCTCGGCGTAGCGACGGTTCACCCGCTTCGCACGGGCAGCATCGGCATGCACCGCCGGGTCGGAGAGTTCCTCCTGCACCCGGCGATGCTCCTCAATCAGTGCTTGAACCGATTCGAACACGCCTCTGCTCCGCTCAGCGCCAGATCAGCGAATGTTGTTGTCGTGGCTGTGGCTTGAGCCGCCAGTCGCAGGAGCCGGCATCGACTTCTGCATCTGGACGAGGAACTCCACGTTCGAGCTCGTCTCCTTCAGCTTGCCGAGAACGATCTCCAGTGCCTGCTGCTGGTCACGGCCAGCCAATGCGCGCCGAAGGTTCCACGTAATTTTGACTTCGTCGGATGAGAGCAGCATCTCTTCACGTCGAGTGGACGACGCGTTGATGTCAACAGCCGGGAAGATGCGCTTGTCTGCCAGCTGACGCGACAGACGCAGTTCGCTGTTACCGGTGCCCTTGAACTCTTCGAAGATGACCTCGTCCATCTTGGAGCCGGTTTCGACCAGCGCCGTGGCGAGGATCGTGAGCGATCCACCGTTTTCGATGTTGCGCGCAGCGCCAAAGAAGCGCTTCGGCGGATACAGCGCTGAAGCATCGACGCCACCCGAGAGAACCCGACCGGATGCCGGAGCTGCCAGGTTGTACGCACGGCCGAGTCGAGTGATCGAATCGAGCAACACGACAACATCGCGGCCGAGTTCGACGAGGCGCTTCGCACGCTCGATGGCAAGTTCTGCAACGGTGGTGTGGTCTTCTGCGGGACGATCGAAGGTCGAAGCGATGACCTCGCCCTTGACCGTGCGCTCCATGTCGGTGACCTCTTCAGGGCGCTCGTCGACCAGCACCACCATGAGGTGGACCTCAGGGTTGTTCTGCGAGATCGCGTTCGCGATCTGCTGGAGAACAATGGTCTTGCCCGCCTTGGGCGGCGCAACGATCAGACCGCGCTGGCCCTTGCCGATCGGAGCAACGAGATCGATGATGCGCTGCGTCAGTTTCTCGGGTGCCGTCTCCAGACGCAGACGCTCCTGCGGGTAGAGCGGGGTGAGGTTGCCGAACTCGACACGGTTCGCCGCGTCATCAACGGAAAGACCATTGATCGAGTCGACCTTGACGAGCGCGTTGTACTTCTGGCGCCCCTGCTGCTCGCCCTCGCGGGGCTGCTTGATGGCGCCCACAATTGCGTCGCCCTTGCGCAGGTTGTACTTCTTGACCTGACCGAGCGAGACATAAACGTCGCTCGTGCCGGCAAGGTAGCCCGTGGTGCGAACGAACGCGTAGTTGTCGAGCACATCAAGGATGCCGGCGATCGGGATCAGGACGTCGTCCTCGCCGATCTCGGTCTCGAACTCGTCGGATGCTCCCCCGCTGCGGCGCTTATTGCGCTGACGGCCGCGACCGTTGCTGTCATCGTCGGAGTTGTTCTGCTGGTTGTCCTGGCTGCCGTTCTGGCCGCGTCCACGGTTGCGGCTGCGGTTGCGGTTGCGCCCCCGACCGGAGCCCTCTTCGCCGTCGCCAGAGTCAGAACCGTTGTCGTTGGAGCGGTCGTCAGACTTGTCATTGTTGTCCGACTTGTCATTGTTGTCGGCGTTGCCGTTACTGCTCGACTTGCCGTTGTTGTTCGACCTGCCGTTGTTGTTCTGCTTGCCGCTCTTGCTCGACTTGTCGTTGTTGTCGGCGTTTTCGGAGTCCGCGTCGTTGCCCGCGTCAGACTTCGCTTCGTCAGATGCGTCGGCCTTCTTCTTATGTGCGGGCCTGCTCGTCTTCGCTGCCCCCGCTGAGTCACCCTTGGGCTCAGTGTCAGGGGTCGCTGCCTCTTCCGCGGACGGTTCGGCCTTTTTGCGTCCACGACCGCGACCGGTCGTCTTCGGTGCGGCCTCTGCCGCAGGAGTCGCATCTGCCGATGCATTTTCTGCCGGTGCGCTCTCTGCCGTCTGTGACGAGGCGGCGTTGTCTACGGCTGGTGTCTCGACGGCCGGCTCTGCGTCGGCCTTCTTCGCGCGGCTACGGCGCGGGGCCTTTGCCTTCGGGGCGTCTGCTTTCGGTGCATCTTCTGCAGTCGTGGCCGCCTTCGCAGCGTCTGCCGCTGGTGCGGCGTCCGCTACAGGGGCGGCAACTGCCGACGCATCAGCGCTTGACTGTTCGGCTTTGGCTGCCGCGGAAGCGGTAGTGGCACGGCGCGGAGCACGCTTGCGCACCGGCGCCTTCACCGCCGCGTCTGCCTGTGAGGCTGCCACGGTGGTTGCTTCGGCCGGAGCCTGCTGGTCGTTCTGGGTCTCGGAGAAATTCTCCACGAGTACTCCCTTATATGTCGTGGGAAATGAGCATGTCTCGCGCACAACGGGTGCTGCGCGCGATCGCACGGGAAGACACTCAGTGCCTGCCGGCCAGAATAAGATTCTGGGTGTGACGTGCGGATCTCGCAGAATTGCGATGGGGGCCAGATTCACGAAATTACGTGGAGCCCTCCGCTCGAGTCCTTACTGTACCACCCCGCACGTCGACTGCGAGCATGAGCGCCTCCCACGGGGTGTCTGTGACGGACTCCGCGAGTGCCAGCGCGTCGAGGCGACTTCCCGGTCCGTCAGCGAGCACTAGCACGCTGGGACCAGCTCCTGAAACAACGGCAGCGAAACCCGCTTGCCGCAGCGCCTGCACGAGCCTATGGGTCTCGGGCATGGCTTCTGCGCGATAGTCCTGGTGCAGCCGATCGGCGGTCGCATCCAAGAGCAGCTCAGGGCTCTGGGTCAGGGCGGCGATGAGCAGCGCCGAACGCGAGACGTTAAACACCGCGTCCTCACGCGAAACCTGCGGCGGTTGCAGCGAACGCGCAAGCGTCGTCGACATTGTGTGTTCCGGAACCAGCACGAGGGGTGCGACACCTCGGTGAACGATCAACTTCTTATGCTGAGGACCGCGCTCCCCCGTCCACGCGATAGTGAGGCCCCCAAATAGCGCCGGAGCGACGTTGTCGGGGTGTCCCTCAAGCTCTGTCGCCAGACGCAGAAGGTCAGCATCGGTGAAGTTGACATCGCCTTCCAAAAGCCCCTTGGCTGCCAGGACTCCCGCGGCGACCGCCGCACCTGATGAGCCCAAACCGCGTCCGTGCGGCACACCGTTGTGGGCGATGAGGCGCAAGCCCGGCATCTCTCGTCCCACGTCGGTGTATACGTGATCGATCGATCGGACGATGAGGTTCGACTCGTCGCGGGCAATCTCATCCGCTCCGGTCCCCGTCACCTCAATGTCGAGTTCGTCGCTGTCAAGCGCAGTGACTGTCAGTTCGTCGTATACGCTCAGCGCGAGTCCGAGTGTGTCAAATCCCGGGCCGAGGTTCGCACTCGTCGCAGGTACCTGCACTTGGATGGTGCGGCCCAGCTCGGGCATCACTCGCCTTCCACACGCAACACTGAGACCACGCTGTCGACGACGTCGCTGGCCGCCAGGCGGTCGACGGTGTCGCTCAGCGCCTGCTCGGTGGCGCGGTGCGTCCCGATGATGAGTCGCGCAGTCGGGTCATCCTCTGACTCGATCGTCTGCACAACTGTGGCCACCGAGACCCCGCCGTCGCTCAGGATGCTGGCAATCGTCGCCAATACGCCGGCCTGGTCAGACACCTCAAGACTGATCTGATATCGAGTGACGACGTGGCCGATCGGAACGGTCGGCAGATTGGCTCTGGTGGACTCTCCCACTCCCACTCCGCCAGCGACATGCCGGCGTGCGGCAGAAACTACATCGCCCAACACCGCCGATGCCGTCTGCACGCCGCCAGCGCCCGCACCGTAGAACATGAGCGATCCTGCGGCTTCGGCCTCAACGAATACCGCGTTGTTGGCGCCGTGCACCGTCGCCAACGGATGCGCGCGTGGCACAAGCGCCGGATAAACCCGAGCGGAGATCGACTCCGAACCATCCGCAGTAAGTCGCTCACACACGGCGAGCAGTTTGATGACAAAACCGGCGGCGCGTGCCTCTTCAATCATCGAGGGCGTGATCTGCGTAATTCCCTCGCGATGGACAGCATCCAGCGAAACCGTGGTGTGGAAAGCGAGGGATGCCAGAATCGCTGCCTTCTGCGCAGCATCAAAGCCTTCGATATCTGCGGTCGGATCTGCTTCCGCGTAGCCGAGGCGCTGAGCATCGGCGAGGACCTCGGCGAAGTCGGCCCCCTCGGTATCCATACGATCAAGGATGTAGTTGGTCGTGCCATTGACGATGCCCATGATGCGCACCACGCGGTCACCGGCAAGCGAATCGCGTAGCGGCCGAATGATCGGAATTGCTCCCGCAGCGGCGGCTTCATAATGCACGGATGCACCGACCTGGTTGGCTGCTTCGAACAGCTCTGGCCCGTGCGTCGCAAGCAGCGCTTTATTGGCCGTAACGACGTCGGCGCCCGAATTCAGCGCAAGCAGCATGTTGCTACGGGCGGGCTCGATCCCGCCCATGAGTTCAATCACGATGTCGGATCCGACGATCAGGCTCTCCGCATCCGTTGTGAAGAGCTCAGCAGGCAGGTCGACGTCGCGCTTTGCGTTAATATCGCGCACGGCAATGCCAGAAAGCTCCAGCGCTGCGCCAGCACGATCGGCCAGTTCGTCGCTGTGTCGAAGCAGTAGATCAGCTACTTGTGATCCCACAGCTCCGGCTCCCAGCAGTGCCACCCGAAGTCGTCGGTACTCGGTCGTCATCGTGCTCCTTCAATCGTGCTGATCCCGGCATCGCGTGCCAGCAGGTCGTCAATGCTCTCGCCGCGCACGATCACACGCGAACGGCCGCCTGAGACCGCAACGACCGCAGGCCGAGGGACATGGTTGTAGTTACTTGAAAGCGAAACGCAGTATGCACCGGTTGCGGGCACTGCAAGAAGGTCACCCGGTGTGATGTCACCGGGAAGATACTCGTGGTCAACCACAATGTCACCAGACTCGCAGTGCTTGCCGACGACGCGCGCCAGTACCGGACTCTCGGTGCTCGCCCGAGAAGCGATGCGCGCCGAGAACTGAGCTCCATACAGCGCAGGGCGTGCGTTGTCGCTCATGCCACCGTCAACGCTGACGTACAGTCGGCTCGCGCCAGAATCCAGGTGCACGTTCTTCGTTGTGCCCACCTCGTACAGGGTGATTCCTGCCGTACCGACGATGGCGCGTCCCGGTTCGAAGGCAAGTATCGGCAACGGGATGCTGCGGGCAGCACAACCGTCAGCAACAGCGGTGACGATCTCTGAGGCCAACTGCTCAATAGGAGTCGGATCATCCACGCTCGTGTAGGCAATTCCGAACCCGCCACCGAGATTCAGCACAGGAACCTCGCCGCCTGCCCGCAGTTTCTCGTGAAGTTCCAACACTCTCGCCGCAGATTCACGGAACCCCGCAACCCCGAAGATCTGCGAGCCGATATGGCAGTGCAGCCCGAGGAATTCCAGCCCGGGCAACTCCCTGATCCGAGCGACGGCGATCTCGGCCTCCGCGAAGGTCATTCCGAACTTCTGATCCTCGTGCGCTGTCGCGAGAAAGTCGTGGGTCTCGGCGTGCACGCCGCTGTTGACACGCACGAGTACGCGTTGCACCTTGCCTGTGCGCGCGGTGATCGCTGCGATCCGCTCGATCTCGATCGCACTGTCGACGATGATCGTGCCAATTCCCACATCGATTGCCCGCTCAATTTCGGAAACGGATTTATTGTTTCCGTGAAAGCCGATGCGCGTGGGCTCGACACCTGCGGCGAGCGCGACCTCCAACTCGCCGCGTGTGCAGACGTCGACGTTGAGTCCCTCTTCGCTCACCCATCGAGCGACAGCGGTGGACAGGAAGGCCTTACCTGCGTAGTAGACGCGCGCTGTGGTGCCATGCTCCGCCGCGGCTGCAGCGAACGAATCGTGAAATGCCCGCGCACGTCCTCGCACCTCGTCTTCGTCCAGCACGAGCAGTGGCGTGCCGTAGGTTCGAGCAAGTTCGGTCGCAGCGATCGCGCCGACGACTACTTCACCGGCGTCTTCACGCGTCGCGGAGGCGGGCCAGACGCCCGTCGCCAAAGCATTGACGTCGTCAGGCTCAACGAGCCAACTCGGAGCGAGCGAGTCTCCAGTGGAAAGCACAGAGCACCAATCGTGGGGAAAAAGATCCTCGCGCAGGAGCACACCGCACGAGACTGACCCGATTCTATGGCACCGAGAAGATGCCCCCTGCATTCGCGAGCCCCTCGCGGCCGACGGTGACCTTTCATTACGGTGAAGGGATGGAGAGCATACACACAGACAGTCCACCGGCCGGGAGAAAACCCGGTGGTATCGCGGGAGTCGTCAAATCGGTGATCGCCTGGGCGCTCGCCCGAAAGCTCGTCCGTGCAGCTCTTCTGTATACCGAGCGCCGCGGTCCGGTTCTCGCAGACAGCATCACGTATCGAGCGCTGTTCAGTGTGTTCGCGGGGCTTCTTCTCGGATTGTCCATCGCCTCACTTTGGCTCGCGGGCAACACGGAGGCGTGGAACGCCATCATTAAGGCTGTGGACTCGGTCGTGCCTGGCCTTCTAGGCGAGGGTGGTGTTGTGGAGGACCCGGCCTCGATCGAGACACCACCGGGCCTTTCGCTTGCGGGAATCATCTCTGCGGTTGCGCTTGTCGGAGCCGCCCTCGGCGCCATCGGCACACTTCGCATCGCAGTACGAACCATCGCCGGGTCCGTACTCGATGACACGTTTTGGCTGTGGGTGATCGTCCGCAACCTCGTGTTGGCCATCGGGATTGCTGTCTCATTCATCGCGGCGGCTGCAGTCACGTTCGTCGCGCGCATCGGTATCGGATTCGTGACGGACCTGCTCGGCCTTGCCTCTGATGCGCTCGGCGCTGTATGGGGAATTCGGATCGTCTCGCTACTGGTGGTGTTCGCACTCAATGCTCTGCTGATCTTCGGCATTTTCCGATTGCTCGCTGGCTACCGTGCATCCGCTCGGGCCGTGTGGTCAGGGGCCCTGCTGGGCGGGCTCGGCCTCCTTGTGTTGCAAGAACTCTCGAGCCTGTTCGTCGGCGGCGCGACATCCAATCCGCTGCTGGCCTCGTTCGCCTCATTGCTCGCTCTACTGATTTGGCTGAACCTCAGCGCGCAGGTGATCCTCATCGCTTGCGCCTACATCGTTACGGGCGCAGAAGAAGAGCATGACCGCATCTTGGCGCAGGGCGCACGCAGTTTTGCTCAGCGTCGGGTGCAGCGCGCGCAACAGGATGTGATGATTGCGACGAAGGCGCTGCGGGCGGCGGAGGCTGTGGAGGCCAAGGAACGCTCTTAGTTGCACACACCGTTTTTCTGCAACGCCGCATCGGTGACAATGGCACCGTCGACGTCGACGTCGATAACAGCGGTGGATCCGCTGATCGAGAGCCCGGTCACAGTGAGACCTGCCGGAAGCTGGTCGGCGATGCAGATGTGTTGCGGTCCGGTCAGGCGCGCGGCGGCATCTCCGAATCTGTCAGCGACCTGCTCTGCGTTGAGCGCGAGCCCGGCAACGCGCAGTTCCACCGGAGTGAGTACCAACTCCCCCGCATCCGCACTGGGGGTCACCGTCAGTGCCACGGGAATCGCCATCCCCAACACGGAGATACTGCCCGAGGCCGTGACATCAGGCTCCGCGAAAGTGACGTCATCGATGGGCAAATCGGATGCCGCGACCAAGCCAGTGAACTGGTCCTGGTCGATGTGCACTGTGCCCTGCGCGTCGGTGAGATCCCCGCCGCGCAGCGGCACTCCCGTGGCAGTCACCTCAGCGGCGCCGGTGATGCCGCCAATCGTGACGGAGTCAGACGACAGGTGAAGCTCGTCAAGGCGTCCGCCCAGCAGCTGAGGCAACAGCACGCCAGTGGCCTCTACACCGAGCTGCTGATCAGCGGGCAACTCGAGCTGTTCGACCACGATGCCGCGAACGACGCCAGGCAAAATGGCCCGGGCAAGGAACTCTGCCGCCACGATGAGCGCGGCGCACACGAGGAGGACGACGAGCAGCACCCACGGCCAACGAGCGCGAGTCCTCCCCTCGTCGGACATCACATGCGTTCCGGAGCAGAAACGCCCAGCAGGCCAAGCCCATTACGCAGCACCTGTCCAGCAGCATCATTCAGCCACAGTCGAGTGCGGTGCACGGTCTCGATCGGACCATCACTCAGCGGAATCACCCGGCAGTTGTCGTACCAACGGTGATAAAGCCCTGCAAGCTCTTCGAGGTAGCGAGCGACACGGTGCGGTTCGCGCACCTCAGCAGCGAACGCCACGATGCGGGGGAACTCCTGCAGCGCGCCGAGCAGCGCAGACTCTGTCTCGTGCGTCAGGGTCTCTGGTGCGAACTCTGAGCGATCAATACCGGAATCAGCAGCGTTGCGGCCCACATTGTGTGTGCGGGCATGCGCGTACTGCACGTAGAACACCGGGTTGTCATTGGTGCGCTTCTGCAGCAGTTCGGGGTCAAGGTCCAGCGGTGAATCAGCTGGCGAGCGCTCCAGCGAGTACCGCAGTGCGTCGGTGCCGAGCCAGTCAAGGAGGTCATCCATCTCGATGATGTTGCCGGCACGCTTAGAAAGACGCGCGCCGTTGATCGAAACCATCTGACCAATCAGCACTTGAATGTTCTTTTCCGGGTCTTCTCCCGCAGCACCAGCGATGGCTTTAAGCCGATGGACATAGCCGTGGTGGTCAGCGCCGAGCAGGTAGATCTTGTTCTCGAATCCCCGGTCGCCCTTGCTCAGGTAATAAGCGGCGTCAGCGGCGAAGTAAGTGTACTCGCCGTTCGAGCGACGGATGACCCGGTCTTTGTCATCGCCGAAGTCAGTGGTTCGCACCCAGACCGCGCCGCCTTCATCGAAGACGTGGCCCTGTTCGCGTAGGCGCTCAACTGCCTGATCGATGAGGCTAGATCCCGAGGCATCCTTCGCGTGCAAGGTACGCTCCGAGAACCACTCGTCAAAGGGCACGTTGAAGCGGTCAAGAGAGTGCTTGATCTCGGCGAGCTGATATTCGTAGGCAAGATCTTCCGCAACGGCTAGCTGCTGTGCCTCTGGCAGCTCCAGAAGGTCAGGGCGTGCCTGGGTAACGCGTCCGGCGAGTGTCGCAATGTACTCGCCCGGGTAGCCACCCTCAGGCGTGGGCTCCCCCTTCGCTGCGGCGATGATCGAGCCCGCAAACCGCTGCATCTGCGCACCGGCATCGTTGATGTAATACTCGCGGACGGCATTCGCACCGCTGGCCAGCAGCAGGCGCACGATCGAATCCCCCAGAGCTGCCCAGCGCGTGTGGGCAATATGCAACGGGCCGGTGGGGTTCGCTGAAACGAATTCGACGTTCACGCTGACGCCCTGTTGGGAGTCGTTGGTTCCGTAGGCATCGCCAGCGTTGACAATCGTCTGTGCCAGAACCCCAGCGGCTGCCGCGTCCAGGCGGAAGTTGATGAAGCCAGGGCCCGCTACCTCGGCACTTGCGACCCCGTCGGCACCAACAATCTCGTCAGCAATCCGCTGTGCGAGCTCACGCGGGTTCATTCCGAGCTTCTTAGCAAGACGCATGGCAACGTTGGACGCCCAATCGCCATGGTCGCGATTGCGCGGTCGCTCCAGGACAACCTCGGAAACGTCGAGGTCAAGCGCCTCGTCTGGTCGCGAGGTCTTCGCGATCTGCGTCACGACGGCGAGAATGGCTTCGGCAAGAGTGTCGGGGTTCATATCCCCTCAAGTCTACGGCGCGCCAGAGCACCTTCTGCGCGGACTCGCGCCCGTCGAATTGGCGATAGGCGACGGATCGTTTACCCTCATGCCATGGCTCTGGGGATGTCGAAGCGCAGGACGCGCGCAACAGCGTTGGTACTTGCCGTCGCGACCGTTGCAACAGCGGTGGTGATGGGCGTGTGGCGTCCGTGGATTCCGGCCGCTATGGACGCCCCCATCCTGGCCGCTGAGGATGTCGCGACGGTGGCTCCAGCGCCGCTCGTATTGCCGGAGCATCCGCTCGCTCTCGTGTTCGGCGATTCGTGGACGTATGGTTCCGCAGCGACCGAGCCCACGCTCGGCTACGCATATCTCCTGGCAGATGTACTCGGTGGCGAAACTGTCGTCAACGGCGTTCGCGGCAGTGGTTATATGAAGGCCGGCGTTGACGGTCCAGCCTTTGGTGAGCGGATCTCAGCGCTCGATCCCACACTTGAACCGGACTTGGTCCTCATCCAAGGCTCAATCAACGACCGTTTGCAGGGCGCAAAAGGCTATCGCGAAGCCGTGACTGCGGCATGGGATGATCTCGCTGCGATGTACTCAGACGCACCCATTGTTGTGCTTGGTCCGGCGCCGCACATTTTGCCCGTCGGCGCCGAGACAGCACGTATCGACCGCGACCTCGCGGCGTTGGCCGGGGCTCGCGGGTGGTGGTACATCTCACCGGTACAAGATCAGTGGATCACGGAACAGAACTACCTTGACGTGATCGATGTCGACCTCGGAAACCGGCATCCGTCTAACGAAGGGCATCGTTATTTGGCGGCACAGGTCGGAGCGGCTCTTGAGGAACTTATCGCTGCCCCGGTCACAGATGCGGGCGACACCGAACTCGACGGTTCTGAGCCTGACCTCAAGCAGTGATATTGTCGATCGGTACGCCTCCGTAGCTCAGTGGATAGAGCGCCGGTTTCCGGTACCGTAGGTCGCAGGTTCAACTCCTGTCGGGGGCACACAATTTTCGAAGGGCCGTCCATTGGGCGGCCCTTCCGCTATGTCTAAATGCGCGGAGCGGAGTACCCGCGACCAGTTGGTACCAGAACGTGACTTTCGGCGGCGTGCAACTGATTCGGTACCGCGCCTCTTCGATGTATGCAACCGAGATTCCACGGAAACACCGTGATTCCTGGGGCCAAAGCGCGTGCGGCGCAAAATCGAGATCGCGACGCATCCTCACGCGAATCGCGCCCTGGTGCTCCTCGCTCGTATTGACATGTCTCGCGCATGCTCCATAGCGTGGAAGGAGGTTCCTCTACTCGAGACTCCATGCTTCAGAAGGGCAAACAATGCAGTTTTCAAAGCGTTCCTCCACCGTCGCCTTCGGCGCGCTGACCGCGATCGCGCTCTCAATGGGGCTAGCTGGATGCTCTGGCGGTGACACCTCAGGCGGCGACGCTGGCGGCGATGCAGCCGAAGGCGACCTCAAGGACAGCTACACAGTCGCCACCGACAGCTCGTTCGTGCCGTTCGAGTTCGATCAGGATGGTGAGCACGTCGGCTTCGACATGGACATCGTCAACGCGATCGCCGAAGAGGCTGGCTTCGATATCAACCTTGAAATCACGAACTTCGATGGCATCATTCCTGGCCTGCAGACCGGCGCGTTCGATATCGCGATTGCTGGCATCACAATCACCGATGAGCGCAAGGCTGCTGTCGACTTCACCAGCCCGTACTACAAGTCCGGCACGCTCATCGGTGTCCCGGTAGATAACACCGATATCGAGAGCATGGAAGACCTCGACGGCAAGACCGTTGCTTCTCGCCTGGGCTCAGCTCCGCTGGACTACCTCGCCGAGAACGTGCCCGGCGCAAAGGCGCTGCCGTTTGAGCAGCTCGACCAGATGTATCTCGCGGTCGAGGGCGGAACGGCGGATGCTCTGCTTTATGACGCACCCAACGTCGAGTACTACATCAAGACCACCGGCGAAGGAAAGCTCAAGGTAGTCGGTGACCTCTATGAGGCGCAGGAGTACGGCATTGCAGTCTCCAAGGACAATGAGGCTCTCGTTGAGGCCATGAACCAGGCGCTGGCCAACATGATCGACGACGGACGCTACGCAGAGATCTACACCGAATGGTTTGGCGAGGAGCCCACATGGCTCGAGGATCTTGCGGGCATGGGCGTGGACCCGAAGTAACCTCCACGCACTATTCGTTGAGGCGGGTGCATTGATGCACCCGCCTCTTCTATGAGAGGCACACTCGATATGAACGCACTCGCAAACTTCAATTGGGCCGGGGTGATCGAGTTCCTCCCGGCGCTCGGCATCGGCCTGTACTACACACTCTTGGTCTCGGTCATCGGTATCGGCATCGGTTTCGTCATCGGAGCGTTCGTTGGCTTGGGACGTATCAGCAAGATCAAACCGCTGTACTGGCTCGCCACTGTTTACGTCGAACTCATCCGCGGCACTCCGGTGCTGGTCCAGGCGATCTGGATCTACTTCGCACTCCCCCTCATCATCAACTACACGCTCCCCTCCCTCGTCGCCGGTATCATCGTGATCGCTTTGAACTCCGGCGCATATATCGCGGAGATTGTGCGAGGCGCGGTGCAGTCTGTTGATAAGGGCCAGATGGAGGCAGGGCGCTCGCTCGGCATGGGCAAGCACACGACGATGCTCAACGTGATCTGGCCACAGGCTTTCCGACGGATGATCCCGCCGCTGGGCAACCAGTTCATCATCAGCATCAAGGACACGTCACTTTTGTCGGTGATCCTTGTACCTGAGCTCATCTTCCAGGGGCGTATGATCGCGGCCAGCCACTTCAACGCGGTCGAGATTTACACGACCGTCGCCGTCTTCTACCTCGTCATCACGCTCACGCTGTCGAAGGTGCTCAGTATTGTTGAAAAGCGATTGGACCGCTGACCATGATTATTGAAGTCAAAGACCTCCATAAGTCCTTCGGCGACAACGAGGTCCTCTCTGGGATCAACTGCTCTGTCGACGAGTCCGAGGTCGTCTGTGTCATCGGCCCGTCCGGTTCTGGAAAGAGCACACTTCTTCGGTGCCTCAACTTGTTGGAAGAGATCACCAGCGGCACGGTCATCGTCGACGGTCATGACGTGACCGACAAGCGGATCAAAATCGATGAAGTGCGTACCGAGATCGGCATGGTCTTCCAGCAGTTCAATCTGTTCCCGCACAAGTCCGTGATCGAAAACATCATGCTTGCTCCGATGAAAGTTCGCGGCCTCGACAAGGACGCGGCACGCGAGCGCGGCCGCGCACTGCTGGTGAAGGTCGGGCTCTCCGAAAAAGAGAACGCTTATCCCGCGCAACTCTCCGGCGGTCAGCAGCAACGAGTGGCGATTGCTCGTGCGCTCGCGATGGAACCAAAGATCCTCCTGTTCGACGAACCGACTTCGGCCCTTGACCCTGAGCTGGTCGGAGATGTCCTCGCCGTCATGAAGAACCTCGCTGATGAAGGTATGACGATGGTCGTCGTCACGCATGAGATGGGGTTCGCCCGCGAAGTTGGCGATCGCGTCATTTTCATGGACGGCGGCGTTGTCGTCGAAGAGGGAGAGCCGAACGCGATCTTCGACTCCCCGCGGGAAGAACGCACGCAAGCATTCCTGAACAAGGTGTTGTGACACAGGTGACAAGTTCGTCGCGACTCACGCCCTACGATAGAAGCGACGAACTTGGCACCCACTCTCAGCACAATCGAGGTACGAGATCTTGCAGTACATCTCCACACGCGGCGGCACGCTCGGACAGTTCAGCGATGTCCTGCTAGAAGGGCTCGCGCCCAATGGCGGACTCGCCGTCCCTGAGACGCTCCCGCAGCTCAGCGCTGAAGAACTAGAGCGTCTGCGTGCGTTGAGCTACCCAGAACTCGCCACCGAGATCATTGGGCTCTTCGCAACAGACATCCCGAAAAATGATCTCGCGCGCCTGACTGCGGCGGCCTACGGCGGCGGCAAGTTTGCAGCCGAAGAGATCGTGCCGCTCAGCGACATCGGTGAAGGCATGACGCTTGTCGGGCTGTCTGAGGGGCCGACGCTGGCTTTCAAGGACATGGCGATGCAGTTCCTCGGTGAAGCGTTGGAGTATGTCCTCGAGAAAAACGATCGTGTGCTGAACGTGCTCGGCGCCACTTCCGGCGACACCGGCTCTGCTGCCGAACACGCTCTTCGTGGCCGCGAACGTGTCTCTGTGTTCATGCTCTCTCCGCAGGGTCGTATGAGCGCTTTCCAGCGCGCGCAGATGTATTCACTGCAAGACGAGAACGTCCACAACATCGCTGTCGAGGGCAACTTCGATGACTGTCAGAACCTCGTCAAGCGACTTTCCAGCGACCTGGACTTCAAGCGTGCGCACAGCCTCGGGGCGGTCAACTCAATCAACTTTGGGCGTATCTCCGCCCAAATCGTCTATTACGTGTGGGCGTGGCTGCGCGTGACGGATGCTGTCGAGGCAGCCGACCGTGCGGATTACGAAGTGTCGTTCGCGGTTCCCTCGGGCAACTTCGGCAACATTCTCTCGGGTCACTATGCACGGAGTATGGGCATCCCGATCCGCAAACTCGTCCTCGCATCGAACGAGAACAACGTCCTTGATGAATTCTTCCGTACCGGCCACTACCGGCCGCGAAATGCGGAGAACACCCTGGCGACGTCCAGCCCTTCAATGGATGTCTCGCGTGCGTCGAACCTTGAGCGCTTCGTCTTTGACCTGCTCGGCCGCGACCCCGAGCGCACTGCGTCCGCCTGGCATGAGCTCGAAGAGCGCGACGAGATCAATCTCTCGACTGAGAAAGAGCGTTTACTGGTCGAGTTCGGCATCGTCAGCGGCACCAGCACGCATGCGGATCGGCTCGCAACGATCCGCGATTTCTCAGAGAATAACGGCGTCATCCTTGATCCACACACGGCCGATGGCGTGAAGATCGCACGCGATCACGTCGAAACTGGCTCCCCGATGCTCGCGCTCGAGACAGCAAAGCCCGCGAAGTTCGCCGGCCTCATTGAGGAGGCGCTCGGCAAGGCGATCGAACCGGATGCTGAAACCCAGACTCTGCTCGAAGCGCCGCAGCGTGTGTTGAGCATGCCCGACGACGAGCAGCAGTTGCGAGCGTACATTTCCGAGCACGCGCTGAGCTGACGACCGGCACGCTGATGCACGCGAAAATCGACTTCAAAAAGACGATTGACGCATACCGCGCCCGCAAAGGCCGCTTCGACATCGTCGAGGTGCCCACACTGAACTACCTCATGATCAACGGCCACGGCGATCCCAACGTGGCTCCGGACGCTGCTGATTATGCAGCCCGATTGGATCGATCAGACGATGTTTGCGGATGCTGTCGCCAAAGCGTCTGCGAAGAATCCGAGTGGACGCTTCAGCGAGGTGCGCTTCGAGCCCTTCTCGGAAGGCTCGTGCGTGCAGACGATGCACGTCGGGCCGTTCGACGATGAGGCCGCCGTCCTCGCCGAGATGCACGACGAGTTCATCCCCCATCACGATCTGCGCCAGTCAGGAAAGCATCACGAGATCTACTTCAGCGATCCGCGCAAGGGCGATCCCACCAAGCGCCGGACGCTCCTGCGGCAACCGGTCGTCCGAATCAGCTGACCGCGACCGCCACTGAGAGAAGCACAACCGCGAGCAGTGGCAGCCCGCCCTGCAACAGCGCTGCTCTCGCCTTCGTGCGATCTGACAGCACCAGCACCAGCGCGGCCGCAAGCATCATGGCTGTGCCCGCAAAGACAAGCGTGAGCCCCACGGTCGCCAATCCCGCCAGCAACAGTGCAATACCGACCAGCGTTGTCAGCGCGAGAAACAGGTTGTAAAAGCCCTGGTTGAACGCCAGCGGCTTCATCGTCACTGCATCCTTCTCACTGACAATGCCGAAGATCTTGCGCGTTGCGGGCTCGGTCCATCTGAGAGACTCGAGCGAAAAGATGAAAACGTGAAACGCGGCAGCAGCCGCCGCGAAGAACAAACCGATAATCAGCATGGACTGAGTCTGCATCATTTATGCGGCCGATCACGATTACAACAGGAAGATCGGCAGCAGCCCCGGATTGTGAGCGTGAACGAGCACCGCGAACACGACCGCGTCAAACAGCAGATGCACCGTGACAACGTAGGCGAGCGAATGCGTCCGTAGAAAGATGTACCCCTGAAGCAGGGCGAAGGGGATCGTCAACAGCGGCCCCCACTCGCGATAGCCCAGTTCCCACAGAAACGAGACGAATACGATCATCTGCAGCACATTCGCTACGCCATTCGGAAAATGGCGACGCATCAAGGCGAAGACGGTGCAGATGAAGAACAGTTCGTCCCAAATTCCTACAGCGCCCACGCCGACGAACAGTCGTGCGATCAACTCTGGCGTATCGACAACTGGCCAGTTTTCGTAAACGCCACTGGTGATGAAATAAAACGGCAAAATCAGCCAGCCGAGCACCAGCACTGCGATCAGCCAGCCCCACTGGAGCTTGCCCCAGCGTTTTCGAGTACGCCACGGAAAGCTGATTGCGCGATCCCGATACACAAACCGTGAGATCACGTAGGGCACCACCACTGCCCCACCGAGCGCGAGCGTGAACCGCAGCATGGCCATATTGTCGAGCTCTGCGGCGAGCGGAATCACGCTGACAATCAACATCCCGATAGCGATCAGCGAAAGATCGCGCGTGAGCGACGGATCGGATGCTGCCACCCGCCCGCGCTCGAGCAACCACGCCCATACAAGCCCTGCCGCGAGAAGCACCCAGCCCAGCCAGGTCAACTCGACGACAAAGAATGCTGGCGCCGCAAGACACACGAGTATCGCCGGGGCGAGCGACGGCGCCCACGTGGTCGGCGTAGGCATCACGCGCGCGACTTCCGCCGGTAGACGAGATCACGGATCTCTCGCCCCTTGGCGATGCCCTTCCGTTCGAATGCGGTCATCACTCGACCGTCGAAGCGCTCTGCCCACTCCCCCTCGAAGGCACGCTCAAACAGCGGCTCAGCATCCAGCACCTCGCGCATCTGGAGCGCGTAGTCTTCCCAATCGGTTGCGAGGCGCAGTAGCCCGTCGTCCTTCAGCGCACGCGCAGCGGCGTCGCCGAAGCCCGGCCGAATGAGTCGACGCTTCGTGTGACGCTTTTTGTGCCAGGGGTCGGAGAAGAAGATCCAGACCTCGGACGCTGCCCCCTCTGGCAGGTATGTAGCGAGGACTTCAGGCGCGTTGGCCTCGATAAGTCGCAGATTGCGGACACCCACCTTGTCCGCGTCAAGCATGGTGCGTGCGAGCCCGGCGCGAAACACCTCGACAGCGAGGAAGTCATCTTCGGGGCGCTCGGAGGCGGCGGAGATAATGGCGTGTCCTTGCCCCGATCCAATCTCGACGATTAGCGGCGCGCTGCGTCCATATTCGGCCGCGGGGTCCATCCGCGCTTCGGGATGCACACTCGTCGCGGCCGCATCGCGCGGCACGTCCAGCAGATACTGCTCAGCGAGTTCTGCGAACGCGCGTTCTTGGCCCTCGGACATCCGCCCACTCCGGCGTACAAAAGAAACCGGTTCTTCACGGAAAATGCGCGGCTCAGACATAGCTCAAGCGTATCTGGAGTGCCCCTCGCCCTTCGACGGACTCAAGGATCGGGGCAGGCTCAATGCTCCGTTGGCTCGGTGACGAAGTCGATGAGTTCTTCCACACGACCAAGCAGCGCAGGCTCCAGCTCGCGATATGTGTGCACTTTGCTGAGGATGAACTGCCACGCCCGACCGGTATCGCCCTGTTCCTCATACGGCCATCCGAAAGCCTTACAGATTCCGGTCTTCCAATCGGTACCCCGTGGGATCACTGGCCAGCGTGTAATGCCGAGCGTCTTCGGTGTGACGCACTGCCAAACATCGATGAAGGGATGGCCGACGATTTTTAGATGCTTCCCGTGCGGTCCGCGCAAAATCGCATCTGCGATGCGCGTCTCTTTGGAGCCCGCAACAAGGTGGTCCACGAGCACCCCGTAACGGCGCTTCGCGTTCGGCGGCTCTACCGCCAGCAGATCGTCGAGCTTATCGAGACCTTCCAAGAATTCGACGACAACGCCCTCGGCACGAAGGTCTGCTCCCCATACCTTCTCGACAAGTTCCGCATCATGCTTACCCTCAACGAGAATGCGGCTGGGAAGCGCGACGCGCGCCCGCTGGTCGGCAGCGACAAAAGAGCCGGATGCTGTTCGCCTTGTGCCCTGGCTCTTGGGAGCAGGGGGTATCAACCGAACGGGCTCGCCATCGATAAGGAAACCACCGCCCAGAGGGAAGAGGCGCCTGCGACCTTTGAAGTCTTCGAGTTCTACGTTGCCGCTCTGCACCCGAGTGATCGCGCCGCAATAGCCGTCCTCGGCGACTTCGACGACAAGGTCGTGCTCTGCCGCTACGTCCGGAACCTTCTTGGCGCCGCGTTCGCGCCAGCCCGCCGCGAGGACATCGGAGCCGTACCTGTCGTTCATGCCTTCCAGCGTATGTGTGCGGCATCCACTTCCGGCGGCGACACAGACAGTTTGTCTAGAGTCGCTTTCATCGGTTCCAGGTAGTGAATAGACTCGATGCGCACGGGGGCTCTGCGTCCCCACGAAGGGGAGCACAAATGCGGACTCGTACGACAGTCGTGCTGGCGTTGATCGTGGCGATGTTTGTGCCGGGCTGGTTTGCCAGTAGCGCAATCGCGGCGGATCCGGTGACTTTGAGCTCTCAGTTCGTGACCGACGACGCCGGCGTCCTCAGCTCCAGTGAGCTCTCAGCAGCGAATGAACGGCTCTCACAGCTCGCTATCGCTGTTGATGCCGGACAGTATGCGATCTCGGCTGACGATGCCGGTCCCCTCAACGACGCCCAAATCGACCACGTCCTGCAGAAAATGGAAGACGGGCTTCGCGCAAGCGACTGGGACGGCGCTGTCATTGCGGCAGCAGATGCGTTCCCCGGACAGTCCGGAGCAGACGCAGGCTCGCTCGGCGGCATCTTGTGGATACTGATTCCGATCGTCATTGTGGTCATCGTCATCATGCTTGTCGTTCGCGCAGTGAAGAAGAAAAAGAGGGCTGCGCAGCCCCCCATCCCCGACCCGAACGACCCCTACTCGTCGGTGAGCGACGAAGACCTAGAGACGCAAGCGGGGGCCGCCCTCGTCGCAGCTGACGACGCCATCACCTCCAGTCGCCAAGAGGTCGGGTTTGCCGTCGCCCAGTACGGTGATGATGCGACGGCCACCTTCACGCAGGTGGTGGAGGCAGCACAAGCCAAGGTCGCCGCGGCATTCACGCTGAAGCAGCAACTCGATGATGAGAATCCTGAAACTGACGCTGAGCGACGTGCGATGCACATTCAGATCATTCAGCTGTGCGATGAAGCCGATGACATCCTCGATGCCAACGTCGACGCGTTCGAAGAGCTTCGCAAACTCGAAGCGGAGGCACCTCAGGCCCTGGAGCGTGTCAAATTGCGCCACGCTGAGGCCCAGGCATCAATCACCACTGCCCCCGCAGCCCTTGCGACGCTGTCGCAGACGTATGACGCCGCCGCTCTCGCCCCCGTTGCGGAAAACCCCGCACAGGCCCAGCAACGGCTCACGCTTGCCGATACTGAGATCGCCGAGGCCACCCAGCTCATCGCCGAAACTCAGAACGGCGAGGCCGCATTCGCAATTCGCACTGCGGAAGAGGCCGTCGCACAAAGCGAGCAGCTCATCACCGCTGTCACCACGCTCGGAACAAACCTCGCCGCAGTCGAGGACCAGGCGAGGGCATTGATCACCGATCTCGAAGCCGATATCGCCGCCGCGGGCGCGCTTCCCGAAGCGCAGACGACGATGGCACCGATCATCGCTCGCACGCGAACGTATGTGGACAACGCTCAAGCGAAGCTGCAGGGCAGCGGACGCAATCCTCAGCAGATTTTGGATGAGCTAGAAGCTGCCAACACCCAGATCGATGAAATTATCGGCCAGGCGCGCGAAGCCACCGAACGCGCACAACGCGCCGAGCGCACATTGCAGCAGCGACTCACACAGGCGCATGCCCAAATTTCCGCTGCCAACGACTTCATCACCACCCGTCGCGGCGCTATCGGTGCCACCGCGCGCACGCGTCTGGCCGAGGCGACTGTCGCTTATAACGAGGCTGTCTCACTCCAGGCGACAGACATAGTACGAGCCACTGAGCGCGCGACTCGTGCCAATAACCTCGCTAGCGAGGCGCTCTCCTCAGCGAACGCTGAAGTCTCGTCGTTCCAATCCGGCGGCTGGGGTGGTGGCGGCTGGAGCAACAGCGGCTACAGCCAGAGCTACAACCGCAGCAGCGACGTCGGCGGCGATATCCTGGGCGGCATTCTGGGCGGGCTGTTCAGTGGAGGCGGAGGCGGCGGTGGCGGAGGCGGCTGGCGCTCAAGCAGCAGTAGCCGCAGCAGCAGAAGTAGCCGTGCCTCCAGCTTCGGTAGCTCCCGCAGCAGCAGCAGAAGCAGTAGCAGAAGCAGTTCTCGCGGTGGTCGCTCCAGAGGGGGGCGCTTCTAGCATCCCTCCTCTCTTCCGACGCCGTAACCGATCTCAGACGACTCCGCTCCAACCGAAAGGCAACAATATGTCCAAGCAGTCCATCTTCGGCCGCATCTCGACTCTGATGAAGGCCAACATCAACTCGCTCATCGATTCTGCAGAAGACCCGCAGAAGATGATCGACCAGCTCGTCCGCGACTACACCAACAACGTTGCTGACGCCGAGGCCGCAATCGCCGAGACCATCGGCAACTTGCGTCTGCTCGAGCGTGATCATGAAGAAGATGTCCAGTCCGCAAAGAACTGGGGCAACAAGGCGATCGCCGCCAGCCGCAAGGCCGACGAGCTTCGCGGCGCGGGTGACGCATCCGACGCCGACAAGTTCGACAGTCTCGCGAAGATCGCGCTGCAGCGTCAGATCAGCGCAGAGCGCGAGGCCACCGGCGCAGAGCCCACTATTGCTGCTCAGACTGAGGTCGTCGACAAGCTCAAGAGCGGCTTGAACGGCATGAAGGATAAGCTCGGCGAGCTCAAAAACAAGCGCAGCGAGCTTCTTGCCCGCGCCAAGGTCGCCGAAGCACAGACCAAGGTGCAAGATGCGGTCTCGTCGATCAACGTTCTCGACCCGACCAGCGAGCTTGGTCGTTTCGAAGACAAGGTTCGCCGCCAGGAAGCACTCGCGCAGGGCAAGGTTGAGCTGGCAGCGTCCAGCCTCGACGCCCAGTTCGAAAGCCTGGAAGACCTGGGTGAGCTCACCGAGGTTGAGGCACGCTTGGCCGAGTTGAAGGCTGGCTCAACGCCGCAGTCGCAGCTCGAGTCCTGAGACTCCGGATGCCCCGGACCTTCGCGTCCGGGGCATCCACTTTTCACCTCTTGGAGGTCCTTGTGGCCCGTTTTCTCATCGTCCCTCAGTGGCAGGGGTCACCCTCTGCGCGTGCGATGTTGCTCGTCGATGGCGCATCGGCAATCGCCGGTGATCTTCCCCGTGCCGCGACAACCGTGCTCGATGTTCCCGTGGAAGCGGGTGATTCGCTCGGAACAAAAATTCATCGCCTCAGCGCGTTGCATCAGGTTCGCTCGCTTGTCGGAGATGCAATGTCACCGGAAACCATCATCATCGGCGGCGACTGCAGCGTGACCGTCGCCGCGTTGGGGGCGATTGAACACGATGACGTTGCTGTCGTCTGGTGCGATGCACACCCCGACCTGCACACCCCGCAATCCTCACCCTCTGGCGCTTTCTCTGGCATGGCGCTGCGTGCGCTGCTCGGTGACGGAGAGCCGCAACTGGCGCTCTCCCCCGGAATCGCCGAGAGCAGAATTGTCACCGTCGGCGCGCGCGAGATCGACGAGGCAGAGCACGAGCCCCTCGCGCGACTGACACAGTTGAGCATCGCGGATCTTGATGATCCGGATGCTTTGGCCACGGCTGTTCTCGGAACCGGTGCGAGCCGCGTGTGGGTGCATATCGATGTCGACGTGCTCGACCCCTCCGAGATCGTCGGGGTCTCCTTGCCTGCACCGTTCGGTGCGACGGCAGCAGCGCTCGGTGCGGCGATACGGGCTCTACGAGCGCGCGTTCCTCTCGCCGGAGCGACTATCGCTGGCTTTGCCCCACGTACGCCGCTCGATGCCGTCGATGATCTCGGCACGATCTTGCGCCTTGTGGGGGCGGTTGCATGACAGCCGATTGGCGACCGGCGGCCGAGGCTGCTCTTGCTCGCGGACGGCGCCTCGATCGCCGCATCCCGTCATTTCTGTTGCGCTCGCCCATCAGCCGCGTCGGCTATGCGTGGGGAACAGCCGTCGGCTGGGCGTGGGGGTCGCTTTGGAGCACCGGGCCTGTTGAGCGCCGAGGCGGCATGTGGGTTTTCCGAGGCATGCCGGGGTGGACGTTCAATCGCGGCGGCGTGTGCGTCGGCGGGTGTTTCCTCACCGGGGATACCCGCCCGAGCGATGCCATCCTTCGACATGAGGCTGTGCACAAGGCACAGTGGCTGCGCTACGGCTTCCTGATGCCCATCCTCTACCTCTTCGCGGGACGCGACCCGCTACGCAACCGCTTCGAGATCGAAGCAGGGCTTGAGGACGGTAATTACGTCAGTGCGAAATCGGGAGCAGGCCGAAGCGCTCGGGCGCGTGGATCGCGGAAGTCGGCACGTTCAGCGTCTGTGTGAAGTGCTCGACGATGTCGGCCGTGCCCAGGTAGCCGCCGAAGAGGGTGACGTGCGTCGTTGTCCCTGCGTCGCACAGCATCTCGTCCGCCCACGCGCAGGTCGCCCGAGAAAGAGCCGCGCCGGGCGTACATGATCGTCCGCTCCCGGGCGCACCAGAACGCAAAGCACGTGCAAGCCAGGTCACCGTCATTCGTGCGGGAGCGTTGATCACGCGGATGTCGCTGACTTCTGGAACCTCGATGAAGACGCGGCCAGAGGCACACAGTGGGAGTGTGGACAGGAACATCTCGAGTTCGACCAGCGAGTTCTCGTCTGCCGTGACCAGGTGATGTGCACTCTGACGCTCAGCGCGGCGCTGAGCGCGTGCACTGCGAACTCCGGTGGATGTCGTCATGATTCCTTCAGCATACCACCAATGAAGGGTTGCCTTACCTTGGTGCGAGTTCGCTCTCGACGAGTACTTCTCGAAGAGCAGCCAGCTCAGACTCGGTCATCCCCTGTGCTCGCAGATACTCAGCTGCTGACCCCCAGCGCTCATCAACCTCGGCCAGGATCGCCCGCATAACCTCAGCAGGAGAAAGCGTGGCGAGCGCAATAGCATGCTGTGCTTCTGGATGCCGCGCCTGCAGACGGGCGGTGACAATACGATTACGCTCCTCCGGCAACTGTGATGCGGTGAGTGCATAATCGGCGATGACCGCCTCGCGTTGCGCACCGACGGCACTCAGTGCGAGCGCAACGGTCACACCAGTGCGATCCTTACCCACTGTGCAGTGCACGAGCGTGGGGTTCCCCTGAGCGATGACACGGATTGCATCGGCCAGTCGTTCACCGCTCTCTTCGAGCAGTTGTCGATACATCTGCTCAAGGCTGAGGTCCTCGGTAAAGAACGAAACTACTGAGCCGAGGAAGAGCGGAA
Organism: Microbacterium sp.; assembly: GCA_003524435.1. Taxonomy (GTDB): domain Bacteria; phylum Actinomycetota; class Actinomycetes; order Actinomycetales; family Microbacteriaceae; genus Microbacterium. Next base: position 15,726 of record DQHP01000089.1, on the reverse strand, counting down.
GATGCGTCGTTGCGATGGACTTCGTCGCAGAAGGCGCGGATGCTACTTCTTGCCCGTCACGCAGGTCGACGATGTGCGCGACGAGCGACTCCAGTTCCGCGACGGCGGCAGGAGACGCATCAACGAGATTCCCTGATCTCAGAAGCTGCCCGACACGAATTCGACCACCTTCCGCGGGCATTCCGCCTACGTCTCGAACGTTGAAGACACCTTCTATTTTGAGGACGCTCACGCCTTCTCCTGCCCACCACGGGGCGCAACAGGGTAACGGCCAGCGATAACAACACGGTTGAAAGCGTTGATCGAGACACACGCCCAGCTCAGCGCTGCATATTCCTTCTCCGTGAAGACACTTCCGACCAGGTTGTAGACCTCGTCAGAGATTCCGTCTTCACTGATGAATGTGAACGCCTCGGCAAGCTCAAGCGCTGCACGCTCGCGATCGGAGAACACGCCGCTCTCGCGCCACGCAGGAATCTGCGTGAGCGTATCGGCATCGATGCCCGCAGCCCCGGCGCGATCAACATGCACGCGCGTGCAGTACGCGCAGCCGTTCAACTGCGAGCTATGGATCATCACCAGCTCTTTGAGCCGGTCATCGATACCGTTCGCGGCACAGATGTCACCGACCGTCTTCGAGAACGCCTCTAGCGCCTGATAGGCAGCGGGCTCAGTCTTTGACAGGTGCACTCGGGTCTCGCTCATGCCTCCAGCTTATGCTCGTTGTGCGAACAGCAGCATGGGAGCAAAACTTCAAGTAGATTTCTATTTTCTGTATCATTTTGACAAGAACATGGCTTTTGTTACTTGTTGTTATGGATTCAGGTTTCGCATAGCCCGCCATATCAGAGCAGAATATGGTCGTGCCGACAGACAACAGCGAATTCCGTTACCTCCCCGAGCAAGCCCAGGCACTCGGCGTTCCGGTTCCGTCCGCGAAACGCGTGGCTGTCAGCCTTGCTGATGGACGTGAACTCAGCGCGGTGAAATACGGCGATGCCCCACCCACCATCACGTTGCTGCATGGAGCAGGACTTAACGCCCACACCTGGGACACGACCGTCTTGCATCTGCAGCAGCCCCTGCTCGCGATCGACCTTGCTGGCCATGGCGATTCGAGTTGGCGCGACGATGCCGATTACACGGCACGCACCCTCGCCACAGACGTCATCTTCGCGCTCGAACAGTGGACGAGCGAACCGCAAGTCCTCGTCGGGCAATCTCTTGGCGGCCTGACAGCGGCGGCCATCGCATCCGCTCGCCCTGATCTGGTTCGCGAACTCATCACTGTCGACATCACCCCTGGAATCGACACCAGCGGCGGCCCCTCCGCCCTTCGGGAGTTCTACGCCGGCCCCACCGATTTCGCCTCACGTGAGGAGATGGTCGACCGGGCCATCGCTGCTGGTTTCGGCGGCGCACGAGAAGACACCGCACGAGGCGTGTTCTTCAACACCCGGATCCGTCCTGATGGGCGGGTCGAGTGGAAGCACCACTTTGCCAGACTCGCCGCTCAGGTATTCGCCGCGCCCGAGAAAGGCGTGCCCGCCGCCCGCGCAGTGCTCCAAGAGACTGGCTGGGAAGACCTCCACGGCGTAACCGCTCCCCTCACACTTATCCGCGCCACTTCCGGCTTCGTCAGCGAAGAAAACGGCGACGAATTGCAACACCGCATTCCCGCCGCACAAGTGGTCCCCCTCGATGCCACCCACAACGTACAGGAGACAGCCCCGCGCGAACTCGCAGAGCTCATCCTCGCCGCGGTGAACTCCCCTGCCTGAACCCACACATCCCTAGACTCGACCTACACCGGCACACAGCACCTGCCGCACCGAGAGGATCCGCCACGATATGTTTCGACGCACCAGACGCCTCGCCGTCATCTCTGCGCTCGCCGCAACCGCCTTTGTTCTGAGCGCATGCACCGGCTCCCCCGAGCCCGCGAAGACGTCGATCGGTGAGCCAGACCCGAACGCGACGCTCACCGTCGGACTCGTACTGGAGCCGAGCAACCTCGACATCCGTCACACCAGCGGCGCCGCAATCGAGCAGATCCTCATCGACAACATCTATGAAGGTCTCGTCACCCGCACGCAGGACAACGAGATCGAGCCACGTCTTGCCTCTGACTACGAAATGTCAGAGGACGGGCTCACATACACGTTCACTTTGAACGAGGGCATCGTGTTCCACGACGGCACGGCCTTGACCTCCGCTGATGTGCTGGCATCTTACGAAGCAGTGCGCACCGACGAGACGCTGCAGGGCTTTGCCGAATTCGCCGGCGTCGCATCGATCGCTGCACCCGACGCAACATCTGTCGTCATCACGCTCACCGAGCCCAACCAGAACTTCCTGTTCGCACTGACAGGTCCTGCGGGCCTTATCTTCAAATCCGGAGACACGACGGACCTGCAGACCGCAGAAAACGGCACCGGCCCATTCACACTGGAGAATTGGACCAAGGGAAGTGCCATCACATTCGCGCGCTTCGATGACTACTGGTCTGACGCGGCAGGCGTGGCAGAAGTCGTCTTCGAGTACATTCCTGATTTCACCGCCGGAGTCAACGCGGCGCTCGATGGCAGCCTTGACGTGCTCACCGCAGTGGATCCCAATCTCGTCACAGAGGTCGAGGACTCCGGCGAGTTCACACTGACGACGGGACGCACGACAGATAAGGCAACTCTCGCGTTCAACAACACGAAGGCTCCGCTGGACGACATCCGCGTGCGTGAGGCCTTACGGCTCGCGATCAACCACGATGCACTCATCGAGGCGACCGGTGGAGGCGAAACTCTGTACGGCCCGATTCCTGAGCTCGACCCCGGGTATGAAGATCTGTCCGATGTCGCGCCCTATAACCCGAAGCGTGCCAAGGAGTTGCTGGCAGAGGCAGGCGAAGAAGACCTTGAGCTGACCCTGACGATCCCCTCGTTCTACGGCACAACCGTCCCGCAGGTGCTCATCTCCGATTTCGCCGCCGTGGGCGTCACGCTCGATGTCAACCCGGTCGAGTTTCCGACCTGGCTCGAGGACGTCTACACCAACAAGGACTACGACCTCAGCTTCGTGTTGCACGTCGAGCCGCGCGACTTCGGCAACTTCGCCAATCCTGACTACTACTTCAACTACGACAACCCGGAAGTTCAACGGCTGTACGCCGAGGCGCTCGCCGAGATTGACCCAGAGGCGTCCGCGAAGCTGCTTGCTGAGGCTGCCCGCATCGTCTCTGAGGATCACGCCGCGGATTGGCTCTACAACGGCACGACGATCACGGCCGTGCGCCCGATCGTCTCGGGCTTCCCGGAAGACTCGATCAACTCCCGTATCAATCTGGCGGGCGTTACCGTCGCGGGCGAATAGCAACGGGTGATCCGTTACACGCTGACACGAGGAGCCCTGTTGATCGCAGGGCTCCTCTTGTCGAGCGTGCTCATCTTCCTGACACTGCGCGTCTTTCCTGGCGATGTCGCTCAACTCATCGCGGGGACCCAAGCTTCCCCGACGCAGGTCGATGCCCTACGCGAAGCTCTCGGACTCAACCGGCCACTCATGGTGCAGTACGGCGACTGGATCGGCGGAGTACTGACCGGAGACCTCGGCACCTCCCAACTCAGCGGCGCATCGGTAAGTGAAGAACTCGCGCAAAAGGCACAGGTCACCGTTCCGCTCGGCCTGATGGCACTGGCGATCGCGCTCCTCATCGCTGTGCCCTTCGGGATCCTGTCCGCCATCCTGCGCGGGCGCGCAGCAGGCACAGCGCTCAGCGTCACCGCACAGGCTTTTGCCGCAGTGCCGGTGATCTGGGCGGGGATGATGCTTATCGTGGTGTTTGCAGTGTGGCTTGGCTGGCTACCTGCTCAAGGATTTCCCCGTGGCGGATGGGAGCAACCCTGGCAAGCGTTCAAAGCCCTGCTGCTTCCGGCTCTGACAATCGGCATCGTCGAAGGAGCAATGCTTCTGCGTTTCGTGCGAAGCGCAACGTTGCAGGCCCGAGGCCAAGATTTTGTCCGCACCGCGGCCGCCAAGGGACTCACCCGCAATCGTGCACTGATCCAGCACGGCATCCCCGCGGTGGGGCTGTCCATCGTGACGGTACTCGGGCTGCAGATCGCGGGGATCATCGTCGGATCGGTGATCATTGAGCAGCTTTTCACTCTTCCCGGCATCGGACGCATGCTCGTCACCGACGTGGGCACACGGGATCTCGTCAAGGTGCAAAGTGAACTGCTCGTACTGACAGGCCTCGTGCTCGTGATCGGTTTCATCGTCGATCTCGTTCATCATTTCGTTGATCCACGACAGAGAGAGGCCGCCTGATGCCGCACTGGTTACGCGCGCTCTGGCAGAGCGCCACCGGACGCTTCGGTCTCATCACCGTGGCTGTGGTTGTCGTTGTCGCGCTCCTCTCCGCGTTCTGGACACCGTTTAACCCCCTGACCACCGATATCCCCAACCGTTGGGGTGTTCCAGGGTGGCCGCATCTCCTCGGCACCGACGGGACGGGCCGTGACATTCTCAGCCTGATCATGGCGGGCACTCGCACGACCGTGTTCGTCAGTGTGGGCGCGGGGATCGTCGCGACGATTATCGGCATCGCACTGGCCGCGCTCGGCGCTTTGACAATGCGATGGATGAGAGAAACCGTCGCGGTCCTCGTCGACATCCTGATCGCTTTCCCTGTACTCATCATCGCCATGATGATTTCCTCCGTGTGGGGCGGGTCACTGTGGGTCGTCATCTGGGCAGTCGGCATCGGATTCGGCGTGAATATCGCCCGAGTCACCCGTCCAGAATTGCGTCGCGTGCAGCAGAGTGACTTCGTGCTCGCAGGTCGGGCGTCAGGGTTGACTGCCTCGCAGAATCTCATGCGGCATCTGCTTCCGAACGTCGCCCCGGTCTTCATTGTGCAGCTGTCGTGGTCGATGGCCGTTGCCGTGCTGGCTGAGGCTGGGCTGTCGTATCTGGGGTTCGGCGCCTCGATTGTGGAGCCGTCGTGGGGCATTCTGCTCGCCGATTTGCAGCGGTACATCAGCATCCACCCGCTCTCTGTTGTCTGGCCTGGGCTCGCGATCACTCTCACCGTGCTGGCGCTGAATCTTCTCGGCGATGCACTCCGTGAGGCAACTGACCCCACGCTGCATCAGCGTTCCGCTGAACTTCACACGCCGGCGGTGATCGCATGAGTCTCGTCGTGCAAGACCTCGTCGTCCACATCAACGGCCGACGGGTTATCGATGGCATCTCGTTTGAGGTGCCAGACGGTGCCAGGGTCGGCCTTATCGGCGAGTCCGGCTCCGGGAAGTCACTCACTGCGCTCGCTATCCTCGGTCTGCTCCCTGATGGCGCGAGCGCGAGCGGCAGCGTCCGTTGGAATGACACCGAACTGCTCGGGATGCCCGACCGCGAGCTTGCTCATTTCCGCGGTGACGATATGGGGATCGTGTTCCAGGAACCCCGGACCGCGTTGAACCCGATCCGTACCGTCGGCAGACAAATCGCAGAATCGGTAAGAATCCATACCGATGCCACGCGCAAGGAAGCGCAGGAACAGGCTCTCATCAGCGCCGCACAGGTGCACCTCTCTGATCCCGAATCGATCGTGAGAAAGTACCCGCATCAGCTCTCCGGTGGACAGCGTCAACGTGTGGCGATTGCCATGGCGCTCGCATGCCGTCCGCAATTGCTCATCGCAGACGAGCCAACGACAGCCCTCGATGTCACCATTCAGGCAGAGATACTCAAGCTGTTGCTCTCGCTCGTCAAAGAGCAGGGCATGTCTCTGATGTTCATCACGCACGATCTCGCTGTGCTCGCCCAGGTGGCAACGCATGGCGTCGTCCTCGATCAGGGTCGGGTCATCGAAGCTGCACCAGTGGCGACGTTGCTCTCTCATCCGACCTCGCCGATCACGCAAGGACTGTTGCGCGATGCCACCGCAACGCTCTGGCGCCCGAACGGAGGCGAGGTATGAGCCTCATTGAAGCGCGCGGGTTGAGCCGCGAATTTCCGTTGCCGCGGCGCTCGTTGTTTGAACGCGCGAGCACGCAGACCGCGCTCTACCCCACCGATCTCGATATCGAGGCTGGCGAAGCCATCGGCCTCATTGGCGAGTCTGGGTCAGGAAAGTCGACGCTGGTGCGGTTGCTGCTCGGCTTGGATCGCCCGACGGCCGGGGCAATCTCGATCGATGGAAAGACAGTCAGCACGACGCAATCCGCGCGGCAGCTGCACTGGTTGCGCCGACAGGCCGGACTGGTCTTCCAAGATCCCTACGCCTCGCTTGATCCGCGGATGAGTGCCGGGCAGATCATTGCCGAGCCGTTGTGGGCGCTCGGCATTGAGGGCGACCGCCGTGCACGCGTGCGAGAAGTGCTCACGCAGGTAGGGCTCGATCCGGCGATGGCTGACCGTTATCCGCATGAGTTCTCCGGAGGGCAGCGCCAGCGCGTCGCGATCGCGCGTGCAATTGTGCACAGACCGCGCATCCTCGTCGGGGACGAACCGCTCTCGGCGCTCGATGTCACCGTCCGTGCGCAGATCCTGGAGTTGTTCGAGCAGCTGCTCGTCACCGAGGATCTCACGCTCATCGTCGTCTCTCACGACATCGGGGTTGTGCAAAATCTCTGCGACACCGTCGCCGTAATGAAAGATGGCCGTATCGTCGAGCGCGGTACGACCACCGACGTGCTGCTGAATCCCCAGCAGGATTACACCAAGCGTCTGCTGGCAGCGATCCCTGTCATCCCCGACCAGAGCGGAACAGCCGGCGCCGCATCTGGGGCGTGAGCGATTTTTGCAGGTAGATCGTTCCCAGCGACCGACCGAATTTGAATCCGACTCTGCCCATCCGCCCCACCTCCACGAAACCAGCACGCTCGTGCAGACGAATCGATGCCTCTGCACTGCTATCGCTGATCACTGCGACGATCTCGCGAAGTCCCCGCCGTTCGCAGGCGACGATGAGGGCATCGAGCAGAGCAGAACCGAGCCCCTTCCCACCGGCCCCAGGACCAAGGTAGATCGAATCTTCAACCGTGTAACGGTAGGCAGATTTACTCGCCCAGGGTTGCACGAGTGCGTAACCGATCACCTGGCCCGATGCCGAAACGGCGACCAGAAATGGCAGGGCGAGCTTGGACAGCATCGCAAATTTCTCGCGCCACAACCGGTGGGTGCTGCGCTTCTCATCAAAAGTGACCACCGAGTTGGCGACGTAGTGGTTGTAGATCTCGCGAATATCAGGCAGGTCACCGGCTCTGACTGGCCTGATCGAGAACGAGAACGTGTCAACATCAGGGGTGGGCGATCGCAGGTGGCGCGGCAGTCGTCGACGTCGGTCACCAGGCTCGAACTGCATGGAGTCAGAATAATGCGGGCGGAGCCCCTGCCTGTGCACCGTCGTCGCCGACATGCCAATCAATCGGTGAAGCGCCCTGCAGCGCCAGCAATTCATTCACCCGTGAAAATGGCCGAGATCCGAAGAATCCTCGACGAGCAGATAACGGCGAGGGATGTGCAGAGGTGATCACGGGCGTCTCCCCGAGCAGCGGAGTAAGGCTCTCAGCATCTTTGCCCCATAAGACCGCAACCAATGGCGCATCACGTGCGACGAGTGCGCGCATGGCCAGTTTTGTTACAGTTTCCCAGCCCCACCCTCGATGGGATGCCGCGGCCCCCGGCCGCACGGTGAGCACTCTGTTCAGCAGGAGGACACCCTGGTCACTCCATGCGCTGAGGTCGCCATGAGGTGCCGGTGCGATGCCCAGATCGCTCTCACGCTCGCGGTAGATGTTCACCAGGCTTCGGGGAAGCGGGCGTACCGCGCGGTCGACGGCAAACGACAGCCCGATGGGGTGTCCAGGAGTCGGATAAGGGTCTTGCCCTGTGATCAGCACGCGGACGTCGGCGAGCGGGCGTTGAAAGGCGCGCAGCACGTATTTCTCGGCGGGGAGATATCCATCGGGCTCGGTACGCAGGCGCACGCCAAGTTCACGGATGATGTCGGATGCTGGTGCGAGCGCCTCAGCCCAGCCGCGGTCGATCAGTCCGTCATCCGCCAACTGTGCCAGCGGACGATCCAGCATGAAGGCTCAGTCCTCGCCGCCGCGCACGAGCAACGGCCCGCGCGCCAGGAGATGCTGTGCTGACTGTGCGACCGGACGCATCGTGATCAGATCGAGGTTCACCCGGCGCGGGGCATCAAGTGCATAGCCGATCACGTCGGCGACATCTTCGGCGAGAAGTGGCTCTTCGACGCCCGCATACACGGAATCGGCGGCAACGCGGTCACCCCCAAGACGATTGAGCGTGAATTCTTCGGTGTGCACCAACCCGGGAGCCACCTCGACGACGCGAATCGGCTCGCCGTTCAACTCTTGCCGCAGAGCGTGCACGAGCATCGACTCGGCGGCCTTGGCCGCGTTATAACCGGCTCCGCCGGGGTACGCGCCCTGCGCGGCGGTCGAAGTCACGAAGACCATATCTGCGTGCCCGTCGGTTGCCGCGCCTCCGCGCAGCAGAGGCAGGAGCCCGGCGACAATACGCTGGGTGGCGAGTACGTTGACGTCGTACATCCACTGCCAGTCTTCGGTGTCGCCATCTTCGACGCGATCAGTGCCCCGTGCACCTCCCGCGACCTGCACGAGCGCGTGTACGGGTCCGGCCTCGTCGATCGAAGCGATGAGAGCGGCCACAGCATCCGGGTCAGTGAGATCGCAAGAGACGGCCGACGCACCGGTCTCGTCCACAAGAACTTGCAGACGATCCGCACGTCGTGCAACGCCGATGACGTCCCACCCGCGCGCGCGGAGCCCTCGAACTGTGGCTGCGCCGATACCCGAACTCGCCCCTGTGACAACTGCACGTCTCGTTACCATGCCTCCACCGTACGACGTTTCGCTGACTTTCATCGCCAGCGAATATTACGTCACATTTCCCAGTGGTTGTTGACAGGGATGCCCGCCACGTACAGTCACTTTCACGGCACCCGCCGTATCGACCTCACTCCCGCTCTGGAGGAAATCATGTCCGCACCCGAGAACTGGCGTTTCGAGACCAAGCAGATCCACTCCGGCGCCGCGCCCGATCCTGTCACCAAGGCTCGTGCCACCCCGATCTACCAAACCACCTCCTACGTGTTCGACAACGCCGACCACGCGGCGAATCTGTTTGCGCTGGCCGAGTTCGGCAACATCTACACGCGCATCCAGAACCCCACGCAGGATGTCCTCGAGCAGCGTCTGGCCGCTCTCGAAGGCGGCACCGGAGCGCTGGTCCTCGCAAGCGGACAGGCAGCTTCCACTTTCGCTGTTCTCAACATCGCTGAGGCTGGTGACCACATCGTCTCGTCGAGCTCGATCTACGGTGGTACCTACAACCTCTTCAAGTACACCCTCGCGAAGCTCGGCATCGAGGTCACCTTCGTCGAGAACCAGGATGACATTGAAGAGTGGCGCGCCGCGGTTCGACCGAACACAAAGCTCCTCTTCGCCGAGACCATCGGCAACCCGAAGATCAACGTGCTCGACATCCGTGGCATCGCCGATGTCGCACATGACAGCGGCTTGCCGCTCATCGTCGACAACACGATCGCAACTCCCTACCTGATCCGTCCCTTCGAGCACGGTGCCGACATTGTCGTGCACTCCGTGACGAAGTTCCTCGGCGGCCACGGCACCACCATCGGCGGTGCGATCATCGACGGCGGCAAGTTCGAATGGTCAAAGAACGTCGAGAAGTTTCCTGGACTCACCGAGCCCGACCCGTCGTACCACGGAGCTAGCTACACCACCGCGGTTGGCGACGCACTCGCTTACATCATCAAGGCGCGCGTGCAGCTGCTTCGCGACCTCGGCTCGGCAATTTCGCCGCAGAGCGCTTGGAACCTCATCCAGGGCGTCGAGACCCTCTCGCTGCGCATCGAGCGCCACGTACAGAACGCTCAGGAGATCGCTGAGTGGCTCGAGAACAACGTTGACGTCGCGTCGGTGAACTACTCGGGCCTCCCCTCGTCGCCGTGGTACGCCAAGGCGAACGAGTACGCACCCAAGGGCGTCGGAGCGGTACTGTCGTTCGAGCTCAAGGGCGGCGTAGAAGCCGGTCGCGAATTCGTCAACAGCCTGTCGCTGTTCAGCCACCTCGCCAACATCGGCGATGTACGCTCGCTCGTGATCCACCCGGCATCGACAACGCACTCGCAGCTCTCACCCGAGCAGCAGCTCACCGCCGGCGTCACGCCGGGTCTGGTGCGCCTGTCCGTCGGGCTCGAGAACATCGACGACCTCAAGGCAGACCTTGAGCAGGCTCTGGCAGCGGCACGCCGCGTCTCTGAGGCCGCTCGCGCCTAAGCAGTCCCCCCGCCCTCCGGTCGAGTATGAAAATCCCCTCTCCAGCCTGGCTGGAAGAGGGGATTTTCATATTGCACGGGCGATCGGTCGTAACCTGCACCCACGGGGTGGCCGCGCAGGCGACAATGGAGTCATGGACTGGCAGAGCACTTCCGAAGACACCGTGCCCTCGGCGCGCGTGACGGCGGCTGATGTACGTCTGCTCCGTGCACGCCCACCAATAACCGGCGCGTGGCGTGATGGCGATCCGGTCGGCGGCAGAAAATTCGCAGCTTTCAGGGCCTTCCGCACCGAGAATGACGCGGAGCTTCCCAGCATCCGCATGGCCTACGAATCGTGGGGTGAGCTTAATGCTGCCCGCGATAACGCGATTTTGGTGCTGCACGCGCTCACCGGCGACAGCCATCTGCGTGGTGAGGCTGGCGCGGGACACCCCACTGCTGGCTGGTGGGAAGACATTGTCGGCCCCGGCGCTGCCGTCGACACTGACAAATGGTTCGTGATCGCGCCGAATATGCTCGGCGGATGCCAGGGCTCCACCGGACCCGCCAGCGTCGCGCCCGACGGCTACGAATGGGCGTCGCGCTTTCCTTATCTGACGATCCGCGATCAGGTCGCGGCCCAAGTGCTGCTCGCCGATGAGCTGGGCATCGACCGGTGGTCCGCCGTTGTCGGCGGGTCGATGGGAGGCATGCACGCCCTCGAATGGGCCGTCACACACCCCGACCGCGTCGAGCGACTGGCTGTGCTGTCGTCTCCCCCGGTGAACACTGCCGATCAGATCGCGTTGAACTCCGTGCAACTCGAGGCGATCCGCATTGACCCGCGGTTCCAGGGCGGCGAGTACTACGACCGCTCCGACAGCGAAGGCCCACACCGAGGCTTGGCGCTGGCGCGTCGGATGGCGCTGCTGAATTACCGCAGCCCGATCGAACTGAATCAGCGGTTCCAGCGTTCGTGGCAGTCGGGCGTTTCTCCTCTCGGCCACGGCGGACGCTTTGCCGTAGAGAGCTACCTTGATTTTCACGGCAACAAGTTCACCCGGCGCTTCGACGCGAACAGCTACATCACTGTCGTCGAGGCGATGAGCTCGCACGATGTCGGCCGCGGACGCGGCGGCGTCGAAGAAGCGCTGCAGACGGTGACAGCGAAGACGCTCGTGCTGGGCATCGACTCTGACAGGCTCTTCCCTGTCGACGGGCAGCAGCGCATTGCGCGCAGCATTCCGAACACCCTCGACGGGAACGAGCCGGTCGTGTTGACGAGCGATTTCGGCCACGACGGCTTCCTCATCGAAACTGATGAAGTGGGCGCGCATCTGCGACGACTGCTCGAGGCGTGATCAGTCGCGCAGGTATCGCCACGGACGGCTAATGGTCTCCAACCGGTGCCGTCCAGTGCCACCTTGCGGGTGCTCCTGATCGCCGTTCCAGACGAAGGTCTGACCCTCGAGACTGGCGAGGATGTGCGTGTGGAAGTGCTCCGGATCGGATGTCGACGCAAGCGCCTCCTCGACGCTTTCTATCCCCAAGAGCAAATGCAACGTCACCCAGGTCGGTGGAAAAAGTTCTATCTCTTGGCGGGTCTGCTGGGCAAGGGCATCCGCGGGGCGTACCCATTGCCACCCCACAACTTCATCGTGTGCAGGCACTATCTCGCCCTGCACCTGCGGTGCCAGGTAGAACCAGGTGCGCACACGCTTGGGGGCCTCGATTGGCGGCGTCCACTGCGACAGCGGCACCAGAGCGGTAATGCTCAGGCCGACCTCTTCCTTCGTCTCTCGCACCGCGGCTCGAGCGGCATTGTCGACCTCGCTGGCATCAGCGCTCACGTCGGAGTCTTCTAGGACTCCGCCGGGAAAGACCCAGGCGCCCGCGAAAGAACCGCGGTCTGGTCGACGAATCAGCAGCACCTCCATCCCCGCGGGTGCGTTGCGCAGCAACACGGCGGTCCCTGCCACAAGCATCGACTGATCCATCGTCCCCACTCTCGTCGACCTCACGAGAGAAGCCGGTGAAATGAAAGACTAGTATCCGGCTTCACGCACGCCCGCTCAGGAGGCATCAGCCCCGTCGATCGCGCGCTCGAGCCGCTCGATCTTGCCGTCTAGTTCGCCTTCGTGGCCCGGGCGAATATCTGCCTTCAGCACGAGCGACACACGCGATCCGAAAGGCATGACTGCCTCAGTTGCACGCTTGACAGCGTCCATCACGGTGTCCCATTCCGGGCCTTCGATCTCTGTGAACAGCACCGCGGTGATACAACTACCCCAGTCTCAGATGCGACTCCTCAGAATCCATAACCTCCTGAGCTTTGGCTGCCTCGCTCACCATCGTTCGTAGTACTTCTATCAGTTTCCATCTCTCCGCGGCCGTACTCATCCATTGCTTCGTGGTTCGCGCAGTGAGGTCTCCGGCGTTCTTCAACCCGATCGTGCGAGCTCCCGCCTGCTTTATGACTCCGCCTGCGTTTCTCCCACCGATCACGAACCGTGCTTCTCCGTGTTGATCAGTCATGAACACCACGTGCGGAAACGCACCTTTGCTGGGCACGAGTTTCAGCAGGCTCCCACTTGGCGCGGTCAGCTTGAGGTGGAACTGTCCACCGGTACCTGGGCGCGTGAGCGAAGCGACATGAGGAAGCACGTGGCGATCAACGAGAAGCTCGCGACCAATCGCCTCCGCGTAAAGATCCTCGATGTCAGGTTGAAGCGTTCGACATAGAACCTCAATCACATATCGCACCAACGATTCGAGCTCATCATCTACACGCGCTGAGGAGACTGCGCGATCGCGTTGCTCCTGCCGAACTAGCCTTCCAGCGGTCTCTCGGCGTTGATCCTCGTCAAGGTCGAGCGTCCCGGCAGCAATAGGGCGACCACGCTCATCCCGTTGCCACGCAGCGTCGTGCAGGGAGTAGCGCATCTCTTTGAGAACAAAATACGGTTGCGCGTTGCCGCCAATCGACTGAGGAACATGCGGTCGCAACACGTGCTGGCCGGGAAGCCGGACTTTGTCATCGACAAGAGGATCAAGTGTGACCTCCATCCCGTCCGATTCACGCACGGGGACCGGAGCGCGCCAATGAGCAGGTGTGTCGACGTCGGGAATGAACTCGATGAACCATGTTCCTCGCGGCAATCTCGGCTCGCGGTCAATACCGACCTCGACTTCGCGGTCGACATTGCCCTGAGAAATAAGCAGATCAAGGTCAAATACCACGGCATCAGCGTCGTTTGACACGACGACCCCAAAACGCCTGCCATCCGTGCTCTCCGCCACCCATCCATCGACTTGTGACGCACGATTTTGCTCCTGTCTGGCGTCAAATTCGAGGCGGTTTTGCTTTGGCTGCCAGAAAACAGCTACGAAAACAGTCACCAAAATCGCCAACGTACTCAGCACAGGGCCAAGCGTGTCTCCAACGGGGCCGGTGAAAGCAGCCCAGAAGCCGCCCGCATCGGCGTTCGGACTTTGCGCCGCAAGCCAGGCGCTACTAATTCCCCATACGATCGCGGCCACGGTGGTCAACAAGAGCAAGGCTGCGAGCGTCCAGCCAAGCGTCATTCTCCACCGCCGTCTCGGACCTGGAGCCTTCGCCGCTTTTCTGGCCACGCGCGGATGAGCTTTTCGAATCATTGGTTCTGCGCCGGCCCAATCAGTGAACGCTCGAGCCGCTCGATCTTGCCGTCTAGTTCGCCTTCGTAGCCCGGGCGAATATCTGCCTTCAGCACGAGCGACACACGCGATCCGAAGGGCATGACTGCCTCAGTTGCACGCTTGACGACGTCCATCACGGTGTCCCAGTCGGGTCCTTCAACCTCGGTGAACATACTGGTGGTGCGATGCGGCAGCCCGCTCTCACGCACGATCTTCACTGCTGCAGCAACAGCGTCGTGAACGGACCCGTCACTGTTTCCGGTACCACTGGGGGCGACGGAGAATGCGATGAGCATAGTTTTCCTCTCAGTTCAGTTGGTTTTCCTGGCTCGTCCGCGCCCGACGGGCACTCGCGCCAGTGTACGAATAGCGACGACGAGCAGCGCGATGAGTAGGAGGTTGCGCGCGGTCAGAATCAGCACCGGCAGAAGTTCGGTACCCAGTAGCGCGTCATAGGTCAGCGGGTAGATGAGGCAGGTGAGGCCGCAGAGCACCAGCACTAGTCCCGCCGCGCTGCCGGAGCGAGTGCGATCGAAGACAATCCACAGCACAACTGGCGCGATCAACCAGGTCTGAAATTGTGGGGATCCGACCTTGTTCGTCACGATAAGTGTCGTCACCAGCGCAAGAGCGAGCGGCGGCATGAGCCGATGGAAAGACCCCCCGCGCGTCGCTTTCAGTACCGCCATAGCGACGATCGCGAGCACCGCAAGCGCCATAATCGGCGTCAACAACGCCGCGAGAGTGTCAATCCCCGCAGCGCCGATCTGGAAGGTAAGAATTTCATAGCTGTAGTCAACGGATGCCGCGCCGAAATGCGCCATCCACATAAACGGCGTCGCCGCGACGGCCTCGATCTGCAGACCCCTGCCCGTCTGCTCGGTAAGAAAGGCAAACAGATGCTGATCGGCGCCCAGTAGAAACAGCAGCACGACGATGCCAGCGCTGAGCGCGACGGCGGTGAACAGCATCCGCACTCGGCTTCGTGCAGCGATCACAGCCGCGACCAGGAGCGCACCGGGCCAGATCTTGATCCACGCGCCGATCGTGAGCAGTGCCGCGGCAGTTGCGGGCCTGCGAACTAGCCAGTAGCCCGCGATCACCGCCAGCGGCACGGTAATGGCATCGATTCGATACATCGCAATCGGTCCGAGCAGCAGCAACGCCGCCGTCCAGAACCATCCGGCAGTGCGCCTGGGTGACGAACCAGTGCGGCCGACGAGCACGCCGAACCCGACAGCATCCAGCGCCGTCACCAATACGGCCCAGGCTATGAGATACGCCCCTGACGCGCCGACAACGCCTATGAGCGGCCAGGAGAGAATCTTGGCGATGAGCATCGGCATCAATGCCGCCTGCGGGTAGACCCACGGCTCGTTGATTCCGACGATCGAGCCGCCGCTCAACGCAGCGGTGGACCACGGTTCGTACACCAGCACAACGTCACCCATCGGCTGGCTCGGATACACCCACCCCAACCAGGCGATGAGGATATGCACTGCGAGGAACGCGCCCCACAGCCCTAGCGTGCGCATCTTCACGACAGCAGGGCCCCTATCGCCGCCGGCAGCGCCTCAGCGACGTCAAGTGCAACGATCGGGTGTCCTGGGTGCTCTGCCGTCACTGCTGCTGCCCGCATCGCCGCGTAACCGTGTAGCCACGCACCGGCCGCTGCGACTTCTGCCACCGGGGCCGTCGGATTCGCGGCGAGCAGT
>DQHP01000133.1:5811-5977 GCA_003524435.1 Microbacterium sp. | reverse complement strand
CGCGACGGTCGGATCGATCGTCGGCGGGCTCATCGGTGCCGATGCGATCGATGCGGCCTGGACGACGCCGCTGCGCGATAGCATCGCCACATCGATGCCAGGCGGGGCAGAACGGTCGATCCGCGGGCTCGCCGAACGCACCCTGAGGTTGTCGGAGGGGTCACCA
>DQHP01000133.1:0-5780 GCA_003524435.1 Microbacterium sp. | reverse complement strand
TCGCGAGGGTCGAGCGGATCCCCGGCCCTGGCGAGACCGTGCTCGGCACGTCGCTCACTCGCTCGGGCGGCGGGAAGGGTGCTAACCAGGCTGTCGCCGCTCGTCGCGCAGGAGGTGCACAGGTCGCCTTCGTCGGCGCCGTCGGCAAGGATTCCGATGGGGTGACTCTCCGCGCCTCGCTGGAGAGCGACGGGATCGACGTCTCGGGGCTCGTTGAGGTGGATGGTCCGAGCGGAACAGCTCTCATCGCGGTCGACCGAAACGCCGAGAATACGATCGTCGTCGTGCCCGGTGCCAACGCGGTCCTCCCGCAGCTGACCGAAGTGCAGCGCGACATCGTCGCCCGCTCGCAGGTTCTGCTCACCCAGCTCGAGGTTCCCATTTCGCTCGTCGAAGATGCTGCACTGCGGCGCCCCGCTGGCGCGTGGCACGTGCATAACGCCGCCCCTTCTGCCCCGTTCGTTACCGCCGCTGACCGGCTGCTGCCCGGCATCGACGTGCTGATCGTCAACGAGCACGAAGCGCTGGAAGTTGCAGGTCGATCTGACCTCGAGACCGCGGCATCCGCTCTGGCGACTCAGGTGCGCGCGCTCGTGGTGACCTTGGGCGAGCAGGGCGCGCTTATCGTCGTCGGCGACCAGCGAGTCGAAGTGCCCGCCTTCACCGCTCGCGCGGAGGACACGACTGGCGCGGGCGACACCTTCTGCGGTGTGTTCGCTGCCCGTCTCGCGGCATCCGGCACCTTGCCTGCGGATGTCGATGTTGAGCTTCTGGCGGATGCCGCGATCTGGGGAGCCGCCGCGTCAGCGATCTCGGTGTCTCGTCCTGGTGCGCAGGATGCCGTTCCCGATGCCGCCGAAGTCGCGAACCTGCGCCAAGAAAGAGAGTAAGACGTGAGCAGTGGATTCGATCCCCTCCACCCTCGGGAGCTGGATCGTCCGACGATCGTGCCATTGCGAGAGGACGGTTCGCTTGTCGATCTGACCTCTGGCGCGGCCGCATTGACGATGGACGACGGCAAGATCTTCATCGCCCCGAACGATCCTGCCGAGCTTGATGACTGGCGGGCGCAGCTGGCGTCGTGGCGTGAGGGGGCTCGAGCCAGGCACGGCGTGCCCACTCGCTACGACGATTTGGCATCCGCGTGGGCAAGCCGCTGCTTCACCGTCGCTCAGGTGTGGCTCTGGGACGAGCTATTCTTCGATTTCGATGCGCAGGAGTTCACCCCCGAGCGTTTCGTCGCTGACGCGCGTGAACGGTTCGGCGGCCTCGACGGCATCGTGCTGTGGCATGCGTACCCGGTGATCGGCATCGACGATCGTAACCAGTGGGACTTCTACGATGCGCCGGGGCTGGCCGCAGCGGCTGACGCTCTGCACGAGCTGGGCGTCTCGGTGTTCGTTGACTACAACCCGTGGGACACCGGCACTCGTCGTGCGGGCGACGATGCGGCGGAGCTCGCAGCGACGGTGCGACGTCTCGGGGCCGACGGGATCTTCCTCGACACGCTCAAAAAGGCAGACCCCGAGATGGTGGCGGCGCTGGATGCCGCTCGCCCCGGCATCGGCCTTGAAGGCGAATCGAAGCTGGCGACAGAACGGATCGCCGATCACACGCTGTCGTGGGCACAGTGGTTTGCCGACTCTGAGGTGCCCGGCGTTCTGCGGGCGCACTGGTTCGAGCGGCGCCACATGCAGCACCACATTCGCCGCTGGCATCGCGACCACTCCGAAGAGCTGCGCTCGGCCTGGCTCAACGGCGTTGGCGTGATGGTGTGGGAGGTCGTCTTCGGCGTCTGGGTTGGGTGGAATGAACGTGATTCGGCGACACTTCGTCGGATGCTCCCGGTCCAGCGTGGACTGCACCGCATGCTCATTGAGGGCGAGTGGACGCCGCTGGCCGTGCATCGTGCGCCACTGTTCGGCTCGACGTTCGAGCTTGATGGCTCGACACTGCTGCTGCTCGCCAACACTTCAGACGCCGACCTCGTATACGAGCCAGAGGGTGCGGGGTGGCAGCCGCTGCACGCGGGTGACACCGCAGCTGCTATCACCGTCCCCGCGCAGGGGGTTGCCGCGGCCATTCGGGTCACCGGCGTCGCACCGCCGGAGCTGGACACCGTGCGCGCGACGCTTGCCGCAGAGATTCCGCACAGCGATGTCTCATTCCCGCACCGCAGGGCACGCCGCCTGAGCTGGACGCCAGCGGCAGCGTCTCCTCGTGCGTCGCAGGATATTCGAGAGAGCATCGCAGCGCACACCGTGGCGGTGGCAGCGGGAGAGTATGTGCTGACCGTCCGTTACCGCGCACGCGAGACCGGCATGTACGACGGTGCACCATACGTGGACGAGTGGAAGCCGCTTCCGCCGCGTCTGCACGACCAGCGCACACTCGAGCGCGTTGCTGAGCTGGTGAGCCCTGTGCGGGTGGGCGCTAGCGAAGTCAGCGAGTACGACTATGCGCTGTTCCTCGATGCCATTGGCGAGCCTGCCGCTGGTCGCGACCCCGAGCGGCCGGCGAGCGGTGTCACGTTCGCGCGGGCACGTGAGTACGCTGCGTGGGTGGGCGGACGGCTGCCTAGCGAAGATGAGTGGCAGCTTGCTGCGACACAGCTCGGGTTCAGCAGGCGCACCCCTGAAGTATGGAACTGGACCGAATCGGAGCACTCCGACGGTCGCACCCGTTTCGTCATGCTCAAGGGTGGAAGCGTCCACGAGAGCGCCGGGTCGGACTGGTACGTCGATGGCGGAGTGCGCGAGCCCGAGTTCGCACTGAAATTCCTTCTGCCAGGTCTCGGTCAGGATGCTTCCCCCTCGATCGGCTTCCGGGTGTGCTGGGAGGCGTCGGCATGACGACCCCACTGTCGGGACTGCGAGTGGTGGATGCGTCCACGCTGTTCGCCGGGCCCATGGCGGCTATGCACCTCGGTGACATGGGTGCCGAGGTCATAAAAGTGGAGCATCCCTCTCGCCCCGACCCCGCGCGCGGGCACGGCCCGAGCAAGGACGGGCAGAACCTGTGGTGGAAGACGCTCGGACGCAACAAGCGCACGGTCGCGATAGATCTGCACACTGAGGGTGGGCGTGACGCGTTCCTGCGGCTGGCGCGAACCGCTGATGTGGTGATCGAGAACTTCCGTCCCGGTACGCTCGAGCGCTGGGGGCTCGGCTACGAGCAGCTCTCGGCGGAGAACCCCGGCCTCGTGCTTGCCCGGGTGACCGGATTCGGTCAGGTCGGTCCGTACCGATCCCGCCCAGGGTTTGGAACCCTGGCCGAGGCGATGAGCGGTTTCGCCTCGTCCACGGGCGAACCGGATGGGCCGCCCACATTGCCGCCGTTCGGACTGGCAGACGGCATTGCATCGCTTGCCGCGGCATACGCAGTCATGGTGGCACTGCACTCGCGCAACGCCTCGGGCATCGGTCAGGTCGTCGATGTGGCGATCATCGAACCCATCCTGGCGATGCTGGGCCCGCAGATCACTCGGTGGGACCAACTGCAGACGGCACAACCGCGAATGGGCAACCGCTCGACGAACAACTCCCCACGCAACGCGTATCGCACAGCGGATGGGTCCTGGGTAGCCGTATCGGCGAGCGCCCAGTCGATCGCGCAGCGAGTGGTGACGCTGGTGGGGCGGCCCGACCTGGCCGATGAGCCCTGGTTCGCTTCAGGTGCGACGCGAGCCGAGCATGCCGATGAGATCGATGCGGCGGTCGGAGCATGGATCGCGCGCCGCTCCCGCGACGAGGTGATCGTCGCGTTCGAAGAAGCGCAGGCTGCCGTCGCACCGGTGTACGAGCCGGCTGACATCGTTGCGGATCCGCAGTTCAACGCACTCGGCACGATCCATCGCATCCACGACGAGGATCTCGGTGAGATCGCGATGCAGGGGCCTCTGTTTCGCCTCTCCCACGACGAATCGATTATCGCCTTCACCGGCCGGGCGCACGGAGAGAACACCGATGAGCTCCTCACCGAGCTCGGCTTCGGAGAGGATGACATCGCACGTCTGCGTGCGGAAGGATCGGTGTCATGACCGATCGTCCCACTCTGGTAGCCCTGTACGCTCCCGCCGATCGGCCTGAGCGGTTCGGCAAGGCGCTGGATGCGGGAGCCGACGCCGTCATCGTCGATCTCGAGGACGCCGTCACTGCCAGCCGAAAAGACGAGGCTCGGGCGATGCTCGGCGCCTTCGCCGAGGGATGGCGTGATCGGGGGGCTGGCCGTCCTGCGGTGCAGGTGCGAATCAACGCACGAGGATCGCAATGGCACGACGATGATCTCGCAGCCCTGAGGCAGCTTCCCGAAGAGTTCGGGATTCGGCTGCCCAAGGCGCAATCAGCCGATGGCGTGCACGAGGTTCTCGCTGCCGCCCCCGGCAGGCAGGTGCATGCACTGCTCGAGACGGCGCTCGCCGTGGAGCGTGCTTTTGAGATCGCTTCCTCTGGCGTCGCCACGATCGCGGCAGGGGAGGCCGACCTGCGATCCGAACTGGGAATCCCCTCGGGTGCGGCCGGAGAGCCTGGTCTCATTTACTCACGGTCGCGGTTCGTGAACGCGGCGGCCGCGGCAGGGCTCCCATCACCCCTCATGGCGGTGTGGGCTGATGTCGCGGACGTCGCGGGGCTGGAGCAGAGCTGTCTGACGGGGCGCGCTTTGGGGTACGCCGGAAGAACGGCGATTCATCCGCGACAGATCGAGATCATCCGGCGCGTCTTCACCCCGAATGCTGCCGAGGTCGAGCGAGCGCGGCGCATTCTCGACCGCATCGCTGAGGCAGCCGTGGACGGCGCAGGCGCCTTTGTCTTAGAAGACGGCACTTTCATCGATGTGGCGATGGTTCGTTCGGCTGAGCGGATTATTGCAGCCGCATCATGAGACCTGCGATCGCGTCGCCTCGGCTGCACTGAGCGGCACTGGGCGAACCATGCTGGGTAGGCTGACCGCATGCGCACCTCCGCACCACGTGTGATCCACACCGGACAGGCCCTTGTCGACATGGTCATCGAAGTCCCGGGCCTTCCTGCACGCGGACAGAATGTGATGGCGGGATCGGTCGCGCACTATGCCGGCGGCGCGGTCACCGTGCTACTTGCGGCGGCACGACTCGGCGCGCAGTGCGTGCATGCCGGAGCGCACGGCACCGGCCCGAACGGCGACCTGATCCGTGGAGTGCTGGATGCTGATGGCATCGCCGCATCCGCCCCCGCAGTGACCGCCCAAGACACCGGAGTGTGCGTCGTGCTCGTCGAACCGACAGCAGAGCGCACCTTCGTCACGACACTTGGCGCTGAGCGAGACATCACCGTTGACTCGCTCGCGAGCGCCGACGTGCAGCCCGGCGACCTTGTGTGCGTCACCGGCTATTCTCTTGCCGTTGCGCAGACCCGTGATCCGCTGCTGGCGTGGATGGCCACCCTCCCTGAGGAAGCGGTCGTCGTCCTCGACCCCGGTGCCGCCTTCGCTACACTTCCCGCCGACGTGCGCGACGCGATGATCGCCCGCACCGACGTCTGGACCAGTAACGCCGAAGAAGCCACCGACCTGCTGGCCGCGCTGTCTGTCGCAGCTCCTGTCTCAGGTTCGGCCGAAGCATCCGGTCGTGAAATTGCGGCGNNAAGCCACAGCCCTCGCGCCGCTGATGCGTGACGGTGCCGTTGCCATCGTGCGCGACGGAGCCGAGGGGTGTGCGGTGCACGCGCACGGCGAAAGCACCTACGTGCCGGGCTTTCCTCAGACTCCTGTCGACACCAACGGCGCGGGCGACACTCACACCG
>DQHP01000129.1 GCA_003524435.1 Microbacterium sp. | reverse complement strand
ATGCCGGGCATCGTCACTGCCGACCCGGATGCTGCCGAGCAGCTCTCCCGCGACGCCCTCGCCGCTGGGCACGAGGGCGTCGTCGTCAAGGCGATCGCGTCGTCGTACACCGCCGGGCGACGCGGTAAATCCTGGATCAAAGTCAAGCCCGTGCTCACCTACGACCTCGTCGTGCTCGCCGCAGAGTGGGGTTCCGGACGTCGAACGGGACAACTCTCGAACCTGCACCTCGGCGCCCACGATCCCGAAGGCGAGTTCGGCGAACCGGGCGGCTTCGTCATGGTCGGCAAGACATTCAAAGGACTCACCGACGAACTGCTGCGGTGGCAGACCGACACATTCCCCGCATATGAGACCCGTCAGACGGCGAACACCGTGTTCCTGCGCCCCGAGCTCGTTGTCGAGATCGCAATCGACGGCGTGCAGCGCTCGCCCCGCTACCCCGGCGGCATCGCCCTGCGCTTCGCCCGCGTCAAGGGCTACCGCCCCGACAAGACCGCGGCAGAGGCCGACAGCATCCAGACTCTGCGCGCGCTGCTGCGGGGCTGACCCGACCGGGAGTTAGCAACCGGTCGGCGCGGCTGTCCGTAGTCGACCGTAGGATGCGGTCATGGATGCCGGAACAGCTCTACGCGGACTCATGACTGCCATCGACGAGAAGCGTTGGGAGGACCTCGAAGCCTTCCTGCATCCGGACTTCGTCTGCCGATACGTGCATACGGGTGAGTCGTTCGGACGCGACGATTGGATCCGGGTCAACCGCGATTACCCCGGGTTCGCGCATCTGACGATCGAGGATCTCGTCGCGAGTCCGACCGAAGCCGCCTGCCGCTCTCACGTCACCGGTCGCGATGACGCTGGTATCCAGCATTTCGAGTGCGCGAGCTTCGCCCGCATGCGCGACGACCTCATTGTGCAACTCACCGAGGTGTGGACGGATGTGGAGCAGACGGCCCCTGCGGGAACCCGGCCGACTCAGACGTCCGCTGGGTGAGATCCCTCGTCGCAAAGTCCTGACAAGCTGGCTGGTCATCAGCTTCGATGATCAGCGGTGGTCGACTTCGCACCGCGGCTGTCTTCGGGGGTGCTTCCTGAAGTGCAAGATCTCGCTACGCAACGTCACCACGGTCAAGCCCCGGGTAACGTCGGCGCTTTGATCGTCAGAGCCGCCGTCGCACCTCATCAACGAACCGGGGGACTCCTGCCCTCGCAAGAGAGTTGAGCACATCATCAAGGCTCAGGCGCGGGTTCTTCGCGGCATTCGCCTGAGCGAGCAACGTGTCGAGGACCGTCCTGCTCCGCATATCGAGCTGACTCATCAAGAAGTCATCGGGATGGATGACCTCAACGTCGAAGTTCGCAGTGATCTCAGCGCGGAAGTCTTTAATGTTCGCTGTGACGATGGCGTCCGCTCGCGAACGGATGGCCGCAGCCAGCACATGTCGATCATCCGCATCAGGAAGTTCAAGGGCGACCTCAATCGACTCGATCCCACCCACACACGCGCCAGGAAACCCTTCGCCCATGAATTGAATGCGCTGATCGATCAGACCTTCCGGGATATCAGGATGAACAGCCTTAATCGCAGCTGACGTCTCTCCAAGTATCCGCTCGGACCAGACTGGCCTGAACATCCGCTCTTCAGCAAGGCGCAGCAGAGTGTCGCAAAGCGAGACAGGCACCATCACACACGCATCGAGGACTGCAGCGTAGATGGCCACCAGTCATCACCGCGTGCGCGGACGCTTCCTCGCCTCGCGAAGCGCTTCCGCATAGTCGACGGCGTCCGCATCGTACAAAGACGAAGCAACTGCCTCATCTGTCATCGAGTCCAGACGCTCCGTCGAGGCACGATGCGTTCGCCCACGGTAGTCGAGCACGTCGGCGAGCTTCACACGTCGGTGCCGGTTCGGTTGGTCGTAAGGAATCTCGCCCTGCTCCAGAAGACGGACGAACGTCGGCCGGCTGATGCCGAGCATCTCGGCCGCCTCCTGAGTGCTGAGCGTCATGGCGTATGGCACGACACTGACTGCATTTCCCGCGCGCATCTGATTCGCCACTTCTGCAAGCACGGCGAACACTTCATCGGGCAGTTCGATCGTCTCGTTAGCTGGCCCTATGAGGCGCGGCTTCACATGTGCCGCGGACTCACGCTCGATAAAGCGCGAGAGCTCAGCAATGCCTGCGGAGTCCAAAGGTGCAATCGGATCCACCGCACGTCGGGGTCGAGTGAGCGAGGTCATAGTTCCCTCCAACCTGGGTACCCCCACCATACCGCTCAAAACGAACAAAACGAACAAATCGAACAAAAAGTGAACTTGCGAGCGGCGCTGCGGGGATGATTCCGGTTCGGGCAGCGCAGCAGCTCAGTCGAGCACAGCATCCGCCTCGACCTCGACAAGCACGTCCGGCTCGAACAGATAGTTCACCCCGATGACCGACAGCGGCGGCAGCGGCTGTGGAATCCCGAGCTCTTCCACCACACTCTCGAGTCCCCGGATGAAGTCTGGATACATCGTCTCGTCCGTGGGGATGACATACACTCGCAGTCGCACGACGTCCGCGAAGCTGGCTCCGACGCCCGCCAACCCGCGCGCGGTGTTGCGCAGCGCATGAGCGAGCTGGCCGGCGAAGTCACCGGGGAACAGCCTGTTGCCATGCTCGTCGCGGGCGATCTGCCCGGACACGCTCACATGGCGACTCCCCGTGCTGACCGAGACGTGGTGGTACGGGACCGGCTGAAACATACCCTCGGGGGTGATCAGTTCTACGGCCATGGGGATACCTGCTTTCGTTCGGCGAATTTCCTTCGCAGCGATTAAGTATCTTCTTTATACCTAGTGCTTCAAGCACACTTCGACGAGACTAGGTTTCATGAACGAAACCACTACTGCTGTCGCTGGTCAGATCTCTGACGAGCATCGTGAACTCCTGGATCAGGTGCTCGACAAGTGGTCCCTGCTGATCCTCGACCGGCTCTGCGAAAGACCCCGGCGCTTCAATGAGTTGCGCAGAGCCATCCCCGCCGTCTCTCAGAAGTCGCTGACGACGGCTCTGCGCCGGCTGGAACGCAACGGGATGGTCGCGCGCGTGGTCATCGATACCCGGCCGATCGCGGTCGAGTACCGGATCTCAGATCTCGGACAGACACTGCAAGACCTCGTCGACTCGCTGCTCGCGTGGACATCNNTCCGCTCACCTCGGAGACGTCGACCTGGCCCGGGAACAGTTCGACACCGAGCACGATCCCGGGCACCGCTGAGACGTCACTGTGTGAGCGCCGATCCGGCCGATAAGATCGAGACCCGTCCGCTACGCGGCATCCGTCTCAGCCCGCTGCACCACCGAGAAATTGTCTGCGAAGAGTGGTTCGCCAAATGGTTGGTGCAGGGTGAGTAGCACTTCACGCTCGGTTACAGCTCCGACAGCGCTGAGATCGGCAACGCACCCAACCGGTCGCCGAATGCCACACCGCGACTCGCGGTATTGAGCACGTAACCGCCGAGGAAACGGTCGCCGAGCCGGTCGCGCAAGAATCGAAGTCCACGAAAGTGCTCCGACTTCACAGTGCTGCCCGCCTTCACTTCGAAAGCAAGGACCGAACCGTCACGCAGCTCGACGACAATGTCGACTTCGATGCCGTCACGATCCCGAAAATGGAACAGGTCGTACTCGTGCTCACTCCTTGCTTGCTGCTTGAGCAACTCAGACACGACGAAGCCCACAACTCGTAGGTTCGCGACGGTCAACTCGTAGGTTTGCGGTCGTCAACTCTTGGTTTTGCGGAGATCAATTCGTAGGTTCGCGACATCCAACTCGTAGGTTTGCGGCCATACAGCAGCACCTCGAACCCAGCATCCGAATCGCGCTCAGCCCGCGTACGCCGCCTCAACATCAAGCACCCAGGTCACGCCGAACCGGCTCGTAGACTCGCTGCTCGCGTGGACATCNNTCCGCTCACCTCGGAGACGTCGATCTTGCCCGGGAACAGTTCGATACCGAACATGATCCCGGGCAGCACTGACTGGTGATCATTTCGGCCGCTCTCCCGGTTCACTAACGCGAGGGCTCGTGGCTTTCAACCCCCTTCACCCTTCCGCTACAACGATGCATTGTTATCTGCGACAGATGGAACGCAAACAGAAAGGTGAACGCCATGACTGAGACCACAGACGATCGCACGAAGGTCGCGGAACTCGTGAAGAAGTTCCGATTCGCTATGCTCACCACCCGCCAAAGCGACGGCGCGCTCGTTTCGCGTCCACTCACTGTGCAGGAAGCCGAATTCGACGGCGATCTGTGGTTCCTCGTCTCGAAGTCCTCGGCGCCCATCCGAGATCTCGCCGCTGACTCGCACGCGAACGTGTCGCTGAGCTCAGACGACGCGTGGGTTTCGCTGTCCGGCGCGGCGCGGCTCGTCGAGGACCGCGCGAAGATCGAGGAGTTGTGGAACTCAGTGGTCGAGGCATGGTTCCCCGACGGCCCGGACGACCCCGACGTGGGTGTACTCAAGTTCAGCGCGCACTCGGCCGAGTACTGGGACACCCCGGGGAAGATCGCAACGGTGTTCAGCTTCGTCAAGTCGAAGGTGACTGGTGAGCGCTTTGACGGCGGCGAAAGCGGCAAGGTCGATCTCTGAAGCCTTCGGCTACCAGTTCGGCAGTCGGTGATTATTTCGAGCTCATTCGTCGCGCGCGAGACTCCTATTGAGCAGACCCCGCAACGCCGCGCGTGGCTTCAACCTGCGTTCGCACCGTATCCACGGCAGCAAGAATCGTTGGACCGTCCTGCGACGTGATTGCATCGTCCAGAATGTCGAGTGCACCTTCCAGCGCCGTCAATGACTCGGGCCAGGTCACGCCAACGTTCGCCGGGACGTCGAGAGCGTCGAGCTGCCCAAGGTTGAAAGAGAGTTCTGCGCTGTTGCTGAGCAGCCGGAAGAAACCATCCTCAGCAACGGTCGTCACGAGATCGTCCAGATCCTTGTTCATATCGTCGAGGTGCGATCCCGCCTGAGCGCGGAAGCCGACGGCGTCAACAACCACCGGAGCCGGAGCCGGCGTCGAGACCGGAGCTGGAATGGGCGTTTCCGGCGCAACTACGGGGTCGGGTGTATTCGTGGCCTCGATGGGTGGCGCGCTGGCCACCGGAGCGGGCTCGTCACGCCCGGCCCCGCCGAGTGCCGCTCCGATGGAACCGACGACGATGACGCCTGCTGCAATCGCACCACCAATGAGCCATTTCTTCTTCGTGGATGATCCCGAAGCCGGTGTCGATGCACCTTGCGCCGCGGTCGGAGCGGCTGGAGCCGCGTATATGGCCGGAGGTACATATGCAGGTGGCGATGGCTCGATCGCTACGGTTGGAGCGGTCGCCGCAATCGGCACCGTTGCCGCGGGCGCAGCGGGCGCGAAATGCATCGTCCACACTGCACCGTCCCAATAGCGAAGCTGCGTTGAATCGTCAGGGTTCGGGTACCAGCCCGCAGCAATATTCATCACAGTCACTCCACGCTAAATGAAGCCCCCAGTAGGCCTAATCAGGACACTAACGCAGCGATGCCCCGCGAGAATCCCGCGTTATCACAAAGAGATAATGCAGTTGCAAAAGATGAGGGGCTCTTGGCCGCGCAGCACCGTCCAACGCCTCTGCCCAAGCGACGTCAGTACCCATGCGTATCGTCCCAGATATGGCATTCACCACACGATCTGGACGCACTGTCGCTGTCGGCACCGGAGCGATGACGACAGCCTTCACGCTGACGATGTTTTCTCTTTTCCTGCTGTTGCCAGTAGTCGCAATCGTCGTCGCTTGGTTGATCTGGCTCACTGTCGAGCCGATGCAATTTGAAATCGAACATGTGTTGCCTCAAATGATGACGCTAGGAGTCAGCGCTTTGGGGTTGGCAATGCTCTTGCAAATCATGGCAATGGTTTGTGGGTTTACCGCCTTCATCGGACCGAAGAACAGGTTCCGGGATCGGGAATGCTGAGCCTTTGG
>DQHP01000150.1 GCA_003524435.1 Microbacterium sp. | reverse complement strand
CGCCTGCGCCAGCCGCACCCGCCGCACCCGCCGCGCTGCCGCCGATCATCGAGGAGCGCGAGAATGAGATTGCTCCTACCCCCGAGGTCCCCGAGGCTTCGGCAGTCCCAGAGATCCCAGCAGTCCCAGAGATCCCGGCAGCCCCAGAGATTCCAGCGGCCCCAGAGATCGCAGAGGACTTGGAAGGCCCAGAAGTATCTCCCCCGAATTCAGACGCGAACGAGAACTCGGATGCCGACGACGAAGCGGATTCGGACGCCGAAGTGGAATCCGATAACGAAGCGGATGCCAGTACTGACGATGACGCTGGCTCCATGGTCACCGCCGCCGAATACCCTGAGATCGTCGACGACCCTCCTACTTCAGAGGACCCTCAGGACATTTTCGAAGATGCCCTCACCCATCACTGGGGAGCAGATCCTCGCCTGCACTCGGTATAAGTTCCGCGGGAGATGAACCCTCCGCACGGTCGGAGCCGTGTGCATTCTGAGGGAAGGAACCCGAGTGACGACGATCACGGTGGAGCCGACGGAGAACAGCATCCTCATCTCCGAGGCCGGCAACGACGATGCGACTGCGCGATTTGCCGCGCTGCCACCGTTGACTGCCGCCCGCTATCTGGTCGTCGACCCCGGGTTATCCGAGCGCCTGCGCGAGCTTGACACTTCACTGCTTGAGGGACTCCGTCCGCACGCGCACAGTACCCTCGTCGTGCTCGACGCGGGTTTCGGCGCGACGAGTGAGGGGGAATCGACGTCTCCCGCCCAGCGGCTCGCCGCGGAACTGGGCGTCACCGTTGTCGCCGCAGCGGGACGCTTTCTTTCGTGTGACGGTGCGTTGTTCGCCGTCGGATCCGGCAATTCTTGGATCGCCTACAGCCCTCGAGGCACACAAGCGGCGTACGGCCGGCGATATCCCGAACCTTCGTGGCAACAGAACATGCCCACGAAGATCGACGGCACGGTGCAGATACCGGCGGGACTTTGGATCACCGCAAGTGCCGATCCATCCCACGCCGTGCATCTCGCCACCATCGCGGTGCACCCTCACCAGTTGTTGATCGTCGTAGGCAGCCCGAATGAACCGACCCCGGAGTACGAAGCCGTGCGCGACGTACTGCGCACATTGCCCGCCGAGACTCGTGCCGCAACAGTGCTGATTGGTTATGGCGATACGAGCCTGTCGCACGAAACGATCCGTCTTCTCTCCGAAGACCTGCAGCAGCCAATAAGAATCGCCCACGGCGTCATGCGAGACGGCGATTTTGTCCGTCTCAATCTGGCACAGGATAGCCACACCGGAACCTTCGCGAGAGAAAGCGTGTGCACACCCGATGGGGTGTTCGAACTTGAACGCTGGTCAGCGCCACTGGGCCTGACGACCGTGAGTCGAAACACCTACCAGCTGTCCCACAATTGGCACGTCGATGTCGTTCCCGCTGGGCTCGTGATCCGGCCAGCACATGGGCCTTCCGGCGGCGAACGAGAGCCTCTTCCTGTCGTGGCGGATGAGCTCACCATCATGCTGTGCGGGGAGGACGCGAGCGATCCTCAGCGGGTGATCGCACCCCTGCGGACGCTGTTAGAGCGACTGCGCCACCTTGCTCACACGCGCCTGATCCCCGGGGATGCACCCGCAAAGCGAATGATCCGCAACGCATTTCCGGGAATGTGGGCTCCGACCGCGCAACTCGTGGTGACGGAGGACGGACGAATCATCGCGGCGTCCGTCGATGAAGACGAGCAAGCCGTTGCCGAAGAAGAGCACTCAGCTGCTCCCGCGGAGGTGGGAAGCCTCGACCGACTCGACGTGACGATGGAAACGAAGACCGAGCTCGAGCCCAAGTCCGAGCCGAAGTTAAAGTCCAAGTTCAAGTCCGCGTTCAAGCCCGCTTCCGAGCACATCACGGCCGTTCATTCAGAGCCCACACCCACACCCACACCCACACCCACACCCACACCCACACCCACACCCACACCCACACCCACACCCACCGTGCCAGAAGGCACCGCGGCAACCACTCTCCCTCCCGCACACCGGCCACCGCACCCACCGCACCCACCACAGAATGGCGCTGACACCGCGTCCCCGCCGGCAGATTCGTCCGGGATATCTGCCGCAGCGACGGCCCTTCCTCAGCCCATCGCACTCCCCCTGCCAGCACGGAGCGATCCTTCCGATGCGCTCGCGCGTGCGCTGCGCGGGTCGGCCGCGACGGCTGATCTTCTTGCGGGGACATCGACGAAAGGGTCTGCAGTTACGGCCGTTGATACGGTCACCGGTGCAGCGGGCACAGAGTCGGTCGAGCTGTCCCTGCCGAGTAGCGACACGGCAACGGATTCTCGCGTCGCTCTCGCCCCGCGGCGTCCCGACAGCGACCGGGCGGAGGCGTCCGCGACACCCGCCTCTGATGTCGCTCCCGTTCAGGATGCTCCGGCTCCAGAGGCGGCGCTTCAGGATGCCTCCGCTGAAAGCCCTTCCGGTGACGATCTCCCCGTTGAAGATGCCCCCGTTGAGGATGCCCAGGATGCTCCGGCGGAGGCTCCGGCCAACCTCACAGAGATCGATATTCCGCGTCTCGCACGTTCGACTGCTGCGCAACGCCACCGCGTGCGCTCGGCTCTGGGCTCCCGCTATGACGTCGCTAGTCGCAGCGTTTCCCAGTTGCTTGCGCAGCAGCCCGGCATGCGGGTGAGCAGCGGTGATCGCTCAACACTGCTGACGACGCTCTCTGTGGTGAGTGTCTTCGCTGATGACCCGACGGCTCGATATGACATTGATTTTCATACCTGCCTTGCTGAGGGGCTCGCGGCCCTCCCCACAACCAGATCGATCGTCGTGCGCGGATTGCCTTCGGCGAGTACCGCGGAGATGAACACCATGTTGTCCTCGCGAACGCCGTTCATCTCGGCCCCCGCTGACGGCCCGCTGACGGGTCCGATGGAGGCATTGATCTGGACCACAAGCGCTCGACGCCTCGATCGCCTGATGTCAGAAACTGACGCCGCCTCCGATGTCATCGTTCCTGCACATACGCAATTGCGGGTGCTCGGCACCGCCGATGGGCCCGTTCCACGCTTGCTCCTGGCCGAGCCCGGTGTCAACGAAGACAACGTCCTCAGCAGACTCCGCGATGCCGCCGCACGTCGCGATGAGAATCCCTCGGCGATGCAAGATTCTCGGTGGCTCGGCGAACTCATGGCAGCGGTGTGAGGAGCATCCGATGAGAGAACGAGCATCCGCAACCGTACGTCGACTCTTTGACCAGCTTTCGCTGCACGGGGCGCGCGACCCGCGAATTGCACGAGTGTATGACGGCTGCACCGACGGTCGCCCGTGGTTTGATGCGGAGCATCCGGTGATCGTCGACGCGGCCGAGCGCGATAGCATCCTGCGCCTCCTTCGCGGCGGCGGAATCGTCCTGCATTCTGACGCACACATCCGCGATGAGATCAGCGGAGAGGACGGCATCGTCTCTGCAGACCTTCGCTCTAACGGCATCTGGATCTGGAGCGATGCGGCGGCCTATTACCTCGAAAATCACTGGATTGCCCCGGATGCTGACCTCATCGCACACCTGTCCACTACGAAACCTTTGGCGCTGAACGATGACACCTGGCAGCGCCTCTATGCCGCGATCCGCTCCGGGTCCTGGGAGGGAATGACATGGCCACTCGACTGACGACACAGGACAGAACGGCTCTCACCGTATGGGCGGGAAACGTGGAGTGCCATCAGACAATCGCGTCAGCGATCGCGGTGGCCAATGATGGCGATGTCATCTCGATCCGGCCGGGTGTGTATGCAGAATCCGTGGTCATCGACCGCTCTGTGACGCTCTCTGGCACCGGAAACGCGGGCGATGTGCGCATCGCAGCAACAGCCGGCGCCGCCATCAGCTGTGCTGCCGATGATGTGCGGGTCTCCGGTGTCACTATTGAGCGCTCCGAGGGAGACGTTGCTGTCGATATTGCATCTGGCATGCTCTCGATGGATGAGTGCACGATCGAGGCGGCAACAGAGGTCGCTGTCGTAGTTCGAAGCGATGCCAGGTTCGTGGCACACAGCGCTCGCATCGGCAACGGTGCCGGCGCAGGCGTCCTGGTCTATGACGGCGGAACAGCCGAGATCACGCAGTCCGTGCTGCGCGAAATCGAGACGACCGCGTTAGTGGTGCGTGGAGCGAGCTCTGTGCAATTCACTGACGGTGAGATCGACAGCGTCCAGGGCGGTTTCCTCATTGCCGATGGCGCTCGTCTCACGGTGACTCGCGGAAAAGTTTCTGGTGCCGAACAGAGCATGGTCACGGTAGAAAGCGGCAGCTCGGCTGATATCACGGGCACAACTTTCAGCGCGGGGCAAGGTATCGGCATCCTCGCAACCGCGGGCGCGACAGCAACACTCACCGACGTGCATCTCGAAGACGTCGGAGCGCAGAGCATCGTCGGCGTCGGCGATGCCTCCCTCACGCTCTCGCGGGTCGACGTTGTCAACAGCGCGGCACACGCCATCCAACTTGTCGACACGTCACAGGCCACCGCCGTGGGATGCCGCTTCACAGGCACCCTGCACGATGCCATCGTCATCACCGCGAACGCACACCTGAACCTGGCCGATTCGACGATAGAACGCGTGCGCGGCACGGGGATTCTTGTGACAGACGATGGTGCTGTGACGTTAGATAACGTGCGAATCTCAGACGCGAACGATAACGGTGCCTGCGCCCGTGATCGATCCGAACTCGCGATCACGGGCGGGCTCATTCAGCGCTGTGCGGTGGGCGCCGCGTGGCAAGACCAGTCCGGGGGGATGCTGCGGAACACCACCCTTCTCGACAATGAGCAAGAGAATACGAGCCTCGGTGCCGACACCGCCGTCGATGTTGTGGAGCGCGACGAGAATGACCTCCTCGTCGAGGTTGCACACCCTTCTGGTGCGAGCGAGCACCCTTCCTCGAGCAGAGACAGCGCCGACGCAGACACCAACACCGAACCCGACGCAAAGGGGCCCGACCAGCCGCAAAGCGAGCTGGATCGTCTTCTTGCCGAGCTCGACGGGCTTGTGGGCCTCGACAGTGTCAAGCGGCAGGTGGAGACACTGGTGCGGATGCATCAGATGGCAGAACGTCGCGCAGAGGCGGGCCTGCCCTCTCCCCCGGTATCGCGACATCTCGTCTTCGCTGGCTCTCCCGGAACCGGAAAGACCACGGTCGCGAGGCTGTACGGACGCATTCTGGCCGCGCTGGGTGTAGTGCGCGGCGGTCAGCTTGTTGAAGTCGCGCGGCCTGATCTCGTTGCCGCAGTTATCGGCGGCACAGCGATCAAGACTGCTGAAATGTTCAACAAGGCGCTCGGTGGTGTGCTGTTCATCGATGAGGCCTACGCGCTGTCAAAGGACTCCGGTTCGAGCAATGACTTCGGCGGAGAAGCCATCGATACTCTCGTGAAGCTCATGGAGGATCACCGCGACGACATCGTTGTGATCGTTGCCGGCTACACCAACGACATGCGCACCTTTATGGCTGCGAACCCTGGATTGTCTTCACGCTTCTCACGCACGATCGAGTTCCCCGACTATTCATCCGCTGAGATGGTGACCATCGTCGAAGGCTTGTGCCGCGGCAACCACTACAGCCTGGAGTTTGAAACCCGCGCCGCACTTCACAATTACTTCACCGAACTGCCCCGAGATGAGACTTTCGGAAACGGCCGCACTGCACGCAAGGTGTTCGAGGAGATGCTGGGCCGGCAGGCCTACCGGTTGGGAAATATCGATGACGTCGATGCACTGACCCTGACCCGGTTGGTTCCCGACGATTTGGGTCCGCTGCCCGGTTCTTCTATCGGTGCGGGCGTGGGGCGGGTGGACGAGGAACGCGTCGACCAACTGCTCAGCACTCTGCGAGAGTTGGTCGGACTTGATGGCGTCAAGGCTGAGGTCGAGGGCATGGTCGATCTCCTCACCTCTGCACGACGCCGCCAGGCGGCAGGACTCCCGGCGCCGTCATTGAGCAGACACCTGATCTTCGCGGGTCCGCCAGGAACCGGTAAGACAACGGTGGCCAGACTGTATGGCTCATTGCTGACAGCCCTGGGCGTCCTCGCCCAGGGGCAGGTGACAGAAGTCTCGCGGGCGGATCTTGTCGGCGAGTATGTCGGGCACACCGCCCGTCGAACAACCGAGGCATTCGACCGCGCTCGCGGAGGTGTGCTTTTCATCGATGAGGCATACACTCTCTCGTCCGGCGGCGGCAGCGGAAACGACTTCGGCAAGGAGTCAGTGG
This sequence comes from Microbacterium sp., assembly GCA_003524435.1. Lineage (GTDB taxonomy): Bacteria > Actinomycetota > Actinomycetes > Actinomycetales > Microbacteriaceae > Microbacterium. The sequence goes on along the minus strand of DQHP01000150.1, from coordinate 10,981 downwards.
ACACCCTTGTGAAGCTCATGGAAGATCACCGAGATGAGGTGGTCGTGATTGCTGCCGGCTACGAGCGCGAGATGGACGGTTTCCTCTCAACGAACCCCGGGCTCGATTCTCGCTTTTCTCATCGCGTGAGCTTCGAAAACTACACGCCCGATGAACTCGTCACGATCGTGAACCAGCACGCCACACGAACCGGATACGAATGTACCGGCCCCACCGTTGCGGCATTGCGCGGGCACTTCGCCGCCGTAGATCGTGGAGCGTCGTTCGGCAACGGACGCTACGCCCGCCAGGTCATGGAGGCAGCGATCACGAATCATGCCCGCCGGACGCGGGCGTTTCAGAACCCGACGATGGATGACCTGGTGTTGTTGCTGCCAGAAGACGTGCCGAAACCAGGAGAGATCGGGGCGTGAAGTACCGCCCCGATCTCTGTGTGCGCGAGCCGATTTACGCGGCCGTGATAACCGATTCAGGCAGCCAGACCGGAGGCTTCGGCCGCAGAGCGCATCGTGCGAAGCGCATGAAAGACCCGGCTTTTGATCGTGCCGACTGGCACACCAAGAACGGATGCCGCACCGCTTGCGGTGTGATCAGAGAAGTAGACTTCGAGGATTGTCCTGCGGTGCTGATCAGAGAGCCGTTCGAGCAGCCCTTCGACGAGCATCCGCTCTTCCACCTCATATGCCGGGTTATCCAGCGCCGCCGCCCGCGAGGTATCAAGATCTGACCAGGCCACCTCTGCGGGACGGGCCCGGCGCGCACGATGCTGATCCATCGCGATATTGTGCGCGACGCGAGTCAGCCATCCGCGCACTGAGCCCTTCTGCTCGGTGAGCTGACTGAGGTGACGCCACGCGCGCACCCATGTCTCCTGGAGCACATCCTCTGCCGCTGAACGATCGCCGTTAAGCAACCGCGTGGTGTAGTTGAGCAGGCCAGGGCCATGCTCACGAATCAGGTCATCAATACTCTCTGTTGCGACTACTGCGGTGACCGCCATGAGTGAGTCCTTTCCCGAAACCGACGTGTAATTCGATCGTCGGCTTTCGGGAAAGCTCTGTCTTTGGGGCGGCCCCTCCGAACGCGGAGGTACCCCGAATAGAAGAGTAGGGCTGCCCCTACCTCTCTCAGCAGGTCATCGCGTCGGGGTGCGCACCGCTCTCGTTCTCCCAACGGATGTTGTTTACAGTCACGGTGAACTCGCCCTGTCCGATCAACAAGAACGGCGTGTTGACCTTGGTTGCATCCAGCCCACTGGTGGTGAAGCACTGGGCTGGCACAATCATGTGCGCGGTGGTGTTCGGCTCGAGCGCGGCAACAGCTTCGGTGATGTCGACGGAGGAGACACACGGGTAGACGCAGTGCGCGGCGACCTGCAACTTACTCGCCGATCCACTCAGCACCGTGAGGTCGAAGACGAGCGCGCCGTCCTCCGCCGCGATCTCGCTGAGATCAAGCACCTCATCGCGCAGCTGCACATAAAACTGCGAGAGCCAGTTCGGCGTTGACCATTGCGCCCGCAGGCCGCTGTCTGTGGATGCCAGCGCTATTCCTGGCATCTCTGCGACACCATTGTGGAGTTCGGCCACGCCCCAATCGTTTGCTGCTCCAGCTGTCGAGATGTACCAGTACAGTCCCGCAGTCGTCGTGCCGTTTTCAACCACCGGGGATACCTTGGTCGGCACGATATCCGCGGCGGCTTCAGGGGCTTCCTCTGGGGACACGACCTCGGCCTTCGGAGCTTCGGTTTCCTGTTCACCAGCCGTCGGGCTCACCGGTGCGAGTGAGCTCGGCGGCCCAGAAACCAGGGGCAAGATGAGCGCGACGGCCAGCACGACAAGAACAACGAAGCCCGCGATCGCGGCGCCGATCAACGTGCGCCGCGACGGCGGCCAGAAAGAGCGCTCAGTCGAAGAGCCGGTTGCGCTCACGGGGCTGACGATCGGCCTCGGCGAAGCATCGTCCTCTGAGGAGGATGGCCCTGGGCCGAGAGATCGTGCGGCGTGGGCAGCACCCAGCGCCACAGTGAGCTTGGGATGGTGAATAGCGCTCACGGGGCGTTCCAGCTCCGCGAGCTCTTCGGCAATGAGAGGGATTCGTGAGGCGCCACCTGTCAGCACAATGCTCGTGACGGCATCCTCTTCGATCTCTGCGGAGCCGATCGTGCGGCGAAGCGCTGCCATCGCCAGCCGTACCGACGGGCGAATCAGGCGGGCGAACTCTTCCCGCGTCACCGTCAATCGATGCGCGCCATCAGGGAGATCCACCGAGATAGAAGCGTCGTTGCGCGCTGAAAGTGTCTCTTTCGCCGTGCGGCACACATCGTCGACGGCGGCGAGCATCGCCAGCTCGGTGGGAGATGTCGGGTCTAGCGCCGAGATCTTCCCGCCGAGCTTCTGGTCACACAGCGTCCGCATCGCGTCGTCAAAATCGGCGCTTCCCCCGCGGTCAGCATCCTCTGGCGTACCCAGGATGCTGAAACCATCAGCCCCCTTGCGAAGAAGAGTGACGGTGACAGCGTCGGTACCAAAGTCAACGATCGCGAGGACGTCGCCGTCGTTGACGCCACCCTTAGCGTTGAGGTGGGTCGCGGTCGCGACGGGTTCTGTGATGGTGGTGCTCGCATCGATGCCCGCAAGGTCAGCGATGCGCGCGAAATGCTCAGCCCGAAAAGGGCCCCATGTCACGGGGTAGGTCAACACAATGCTCTGCGCAGCCTCGCCACGCTGCGCAGCGACCTCGGAGACGATATCTCGCAGCTGCGCAGCCATGAGCTGCTCCGGCGTATAGGACGTGCCCGCAATGATGAGCGGCGTCGGGTCACCGAGCCGCTTCTTGAAGCCGCGCACAAGCCGTGAGGGCTCAGACTCCCCTGCACGCAGGGCTGCGTCTCCGGTGAGGAGCGTTCCGTCCGGGGAGACATAGATCACAGAGGGTACGACGAGCAGAGGAGACAGTTGAGCGGCATGAGTACCGAGGTCATCTGCGATCGCTGCGGCGGTAAAGCTGGCACCTAGATCTACGCCAAGTGAATAGGGCATGTGTTCCATTCGGTGTGAGGCTGGGGAGCCACTCTGGGAGCGGGTGCGTCGAGCGATAGTTTAGGAGAGATCAGCGCTGAGAAGTCGACTAAGGGCAAAGCGATGAGAGCGCTCTATTGGATGTCACCTGGATGTCACCCAGGGGCGATACCATGGCGTTGTTCAGAACGCATTTCCTGGGGGAAGGCATCCGGTTTCCTGGGGGAAGGCATCCGGTTTCCTGGGGGAGAAAGCATACGGTGAGACAACCATGCGCGTAGCTGTCGCCGACGACGCAACTCTTTTTCGTGAGGGACTTGTCTTGTTGCTTCAGGCCGCCGGGCACGAGGTCGTCTCTACACACTCAGACAGCCTTTCGCTTTACGACAGCCTGGCGAGTGCTCCCGCCGACGTCGTACTGCTCGACATTCGGATGCCGCCTGGCGAGGAGGGCGGCCTCACCGGGGCCGCCCGGATTCGACAGACGTATCCCGAAATAGGGCTGTTGTTGCTGTCGCACTATTCCGAAACGCATTATCTGCGCAGCATGCTTGCCATCGGCACGGAGGGCATCGGGTACCGGCTCAAAGATCGCATCGCCGGGGTGAAGATGCTCAATGACACTCTGGCGCGCATTTACAGTCGCGAAATCGTCATTGAGCCGACGCTGGCGGGCGCCTTGGTCAGCGCGGGCAATCCTGACGTTGACCCACTCACGAAAAGTCTCGCTCCTCGAGAGCTGGATGTACTGCGCCTGATGGCGGAGGGACAATCGAACGGCGCTATCGCCAAAGAGCTTTTCGTCTCGGTCAAGGCGGTCGAGAAACACGTTGCCTCGCTGTTCGTAAAGCTACAGATTCCCGGTGACGCAACGGTGCATCATCGCCGCGTTCTGGCTGTTTTGAGCTATCTGCAATCACGCCGCGTTGCCAGCGGCGGCGTGCGGTGAGTAAGGGCGGCCGCCCTCGCAGCGCCGGTGAGATCGTCGCGTCGCATCCACGTGAGAACCTCGTCGATGCATTGCTGGAGAATCTCTCACGGGCACTGACGCCCCCCCGCAATTTGGCCACGCCGGTACAGGTGTGTCTGGTCAGACAGTTCGATGACGGATACGAGCAGCGCATCGCGATCTGGCCGCGCGCGAAGAGGCAATCCCCGGAAGCCGACGAACAAGTGGATCTCGAGGTTGCGGGCTTTGGCGTCCTTCGCATCTTCACGACCGCGGTGAAATCTGCCAAAAACGTACGACTTGTCGACGAGAGCATCGCGTGGCTGAGGGCAATCATGCGAGCGGTGCCTCCGCGACGCCGCTGGGAGAAGGCGCGTCATGATGCGCAGCGCGCGCAGGCCGACGTCGAGGTCTTCGAGGTGCGGATCGCTCGGGCTCGTGAGAGCGAGCGCATCCGCTTGGTAGAGACGATGACGACCGCCACAGTGCGCGATCTCGACTCCGTACGCACGATGCTTACAGAGCCTGCCTCCGACGTTGCGTGGCCATCGGTATCTGCGGCGATGGGAAGTCTCATCCATGACTTTCGAACCACTGTCCGTGGCGTGTTCCCGGCGATGCTCCCCGAGCGAGGAGCAGTCGACACCCTGCGGGAAATCGCCGCGACACTGCCGATTCCCGTCGATTTCCGTGGAGATTTGGGCCGGCGTCCACGATGGGAGGTCGAATCGAACTTCACTCACGCGGTGGCCGATGTGCTCGGGGCAGTTGTCGCTCTACGGCAGCCTATCCAGGTTGTTTTCGAGCGCGACGGAGCGCTTCGAGCGCGCCTGCGAAACAGTGAAACCGGCGGAGATCTTGACCGGCTAGCGGAAGCGCTCACCGCAAACCGAGAGCGGTTGGAGGCGCTGGGCGGCGCACTCACCATCAGCAGGTCAGGCTCAACGGGGCTCGAAGTGTCGGTGACTGTGCCCGATCGCAGCGAAGTGAGTTGGCTTCCGCTCAGCAAGCGGCAACTCACCTCACGGCCGGTGCACGCACGGGTGGCAGCGCTGTTGGAATCCTCGAGGCTCCCGGAAGAAAAAATTGCTCCGTGGCGCACGGAACTTTTCGCACCCGTGCGACTGCTGGTGCTGCAGCAACCACTGCCCGCATCGTTACCAGGGGTGCAGGCGGTGATGTGTGAAAGCGATCCTGATCGCACGCTCTGCGAGCAGTTGTATGACCAGAATGGACCGTGGGGCAGAATCGACGCGATCACGTGCGCTGCAGACCCTGGTGAAGAGTTCGCGCGAGAGCTGCGACAGGGTCCGCTGCTGTTTTCTCCTGGCATCGACGCGAACGGCGCGGCCTCGATGCTCACCGCTCGCGCCCCCGTCTTTGCCGCGCGTCGGGCGCTAGCGCGAATCTCTGATTATGTGCGCCGCCGCCCTCAAGCAGAATGGCTGCGTTGGCAGGTTGATCACCTCACTCACGGTTCGCACGAACTCGTAGAGGATTCACTTCTCAATGACCTCGCAAGAGGCACCGCGCCCTCGATCGTCGACGGTGAGGGGGCACGGTTGATTGGGATGCATGGCGGCGACAAACGCGAGCGACTGGGAATCGCCGATGACGCGTCTTTCGCGTCGGTCGAAGCCGCGACTGACGCCCGCCTCGAGCGCTGGACCTCGATCGTCGCCCTCCCGGGGCTCGATCAGAGGAGCCGAGAAGCGGCAGAGGTTGTTCTCGGTAGCGCGACGCGGTTGCTTATGGCCTGACGCGGCATTTGTCAGCGCCCGAAGTGGTCGGCACAGATGATGGCGTCATTCAGGGAGCTGTGCGCAGGAGTATGGGTCGTTTTCGCGTCACTACTTGTGCGCATGACCCGACATGTTGTCCCATAGTGGTGTGGACGAAGAGCCGGTCAAGGATGACCGAATTTCTGGGCGCGGTCTGCTGACCGTCCCCGATGCGGCGTGGGAACTGGCCGTGGAGCGGGCTGCGGTTATCGGGCCGCTCGCTGAATCCAGCACGGGCGGATACGCCGTCGACCAGGCGGCCACGAAGCTGGGCATCTCTCGGGAGCGCGTCTATTTCTTGATACGGCTGTGGCGTGGCGGCCAAGGCGCGGTGTCTGATCTCGCCCCTGGCCGCTCCAGTGGGGGCCGTGGAGGGGCCCGTCTGCCTGTCGAGGTGGAGACGATCGTTCGGGAGGTGATCCGCAAGCACTATCTGACGCGTCAACGCAAGACGATCGCTGCTGTGCATCGCGAGATCATTCGGATGTGTCGGCTTCGGGGGCTTCCTGCTCCTTCACGTGGTGCGGTTCGGCGTCGCATCGCCATGCTCGATCCCCGGACGGAGACTGTGGGTCGAGAGGGAAGAGAGGCAGCACGCCCATTGCAATCAGCGGGCGGGGATGCCCCTGCGATTGTCGAAGTGTTGGAGCAGGTACAGATCGATCACACTGTGGTGGATCTGATCGTGGTAGACGAGCAACACCGTCTGCCGATCGGGCGTCCGTATGTGACCGTGGCGATCGACGTGCGTTCACGGAGCATCGTGGGACTGGTGATTACGTTGGAAGCGCCGTCTGCGCTCTCGGTCGGTTTGTGTCTGGCGCACATGCTCACCGACAAACGTGCATCGCTGGAGCGGCTGGGTGTCGAGGTCACGTGGCCGATGTCGGGGAAGCCGCGCGAGCTGTATCTGGACAACGCGTCGGAGTTCAAGAGTGAAGCGCTACGGCGCGGGTGCCAGGAGCACGGGATCGAGTTGAACTATCGGCCTCCAGGGCGTCCGCACTACGGCGGAATCATCGAGCGCGTCATCGGGACGCTGATGGAGATGGTGCACGAGTTGCCAGGCACGACGTTCTCCAACTCTGCTCAGCGCGGAAGCTACGATTCGGACGCCCGAGCCGTCCTGACGGTCACCGAGTTGGAGAAGTGGCTAACCTTGGCGGTCTCCAGCTATCACGGCCAGGTCCACGGCACGACCCGGCAAACCCCACTGGGGCTGTGGACAGCAGGGGTCCAGGAGGCAGCGCCGTCGATGGTCACGGATGCATCCACGTTCCTGGTGGACTTTTTGCCCGTCGTGCGCCGGAAGCTGACACGGACGGGGTTCGTGATCGACCACGTGCACTATTTTCGGAACGGGCTAAAGCCGTGGATCGCGCGCCGTAGCCAGATGGAACGATTCGTGATCCGCCGAGATCCGCGGGACATCAGCCGTATCTGGGTGCTCGATCCCGACGATGGTTCCTATATGCCTGTGCCGTACCGGACGCTGTCGTACCCGGCTGTCAGCGTGTGGGAGCACCGCGCCGCTCTGGAACGACTGCGCGCTGAGGGCCGAGAGCAGGTAGACGAAGACGCCCTGTTCCGCACGGTCGAGCACATGCGCACGATCACCGAAACTGCAAGCTCCACCACCCGCAAGGCACGTCGTAACGCCGAACGTCGCAAACGGGGCGGAACCGCAGACGAAATCTCTATGACTCGCCCGCCGCCTGACCTTCTACCGCCCGAGGGGAAAAGCGGACCGGCTACTGAGGACCGCGTGATGCCCTTCGAAGAGATCGAACAGTGGTGATGGACGCGGAAGCCGTGACTGCGGACGCGGACCTCACGCATCTGCATCCCAGCGCGCAACCGATCACACGCCTTCCCGCGGATGAGCGGCTGAGGCATGTGCGCGCTGACCGGTGGATCGGATACTCTCGCGCGTCCGAGGCACTGGAGCGGTTGGAGGCCCTGTACGAGTGGCCGAAGAAGCAGCGCATGCCGAACCTGCTGCTGTTGGGGCCGACCAATAACGGCAAGTCGATGATCATCGAGAAGTTCCGCCGTCTCCACCCGCCGATCTCCCACGTCGAGCTTGAACAGGTGCCGGTCCTGGCCGTGCAGATGCCATCAGACCCGTCGGTGTCCCGGTTCTACGTCGCGCTGCAAGCAGCGCTGGGAGCACCGCTTCGCCCTCGACAACGCGTACCGGAGATGGAACAGGCAACGTTGTCCCTGTTGCGGGCGGTCGGAGTGCGGGTGCTGGTGATTGATGAGCTGCACAACGTGCTGGCCGGTCGCGGTGACACCCGACGCGAGTTCCTGAACGTGCTGAGGTTTCTGGGCAACGAGTTGCGTATCCCGTTGGTCGGGGTCGGCACGCGCGAGGCATATATGGCAATCCGATCCGACGACCAGCTGGAAAACCGTTTCGAGCCCTTCGCTTTGCCGCGTTGGGAGCCCAACGATGAGGGGCGCACGCTGCTGGCCAGTTTCGCGGCAGCCTTCCCTCTTCGCCGACGCTCGGTCATCGACACGGAGGATATGGCACGCTACCTCCTCACCCGCAGCGAGGGAACCATCGGGGAACTCACCCGTCTTCTCACCGACGCCGCCGTTGCAGCGATCGAGACAGGCGAGGAAGCGATCAATCAGCGCACCCTCCTTGTCGCTCCCTACGTCGGACCCGCGGAACGGCGACGTCTGTTCGAGCGCGAACTGCCATGACGCATCGGTGGCCGCTTCACCCGCCGCCCGGCCATGGCGAAGCACTGAGCTCGTGGCTTCACAGGCTCGCCACTGTGTACGGGATGCCCCTCGACCAGCTTGTTCGCCACGACCTCACTCCACCCGGCGCTCCCGTGCCGGGGTCGATCGGGTCGCTGGACCTGGAGGTGCCCTCGGAGCTAATCACGATTCTGGCGGCGCGCACGGGTGTGCCACCAGCGCAGGTGCGTCGAATGACAGTCGCTGGTTGGGTGCCATGGCTTCTCGATTCGCTCCAGCCTGAGCCGACGCCCGGCGCTGCGTTCGACACCTATGTGCGCCAAGGCTCCGTGATCGTCACATTCAAGGAACGTCCGCACCGAGAAGTGTTGAACTGGAGGGCGTGGCTGCCACTCAACTCCAAGAACAGACCTGTCAGCCGCGCGTGCCCGGCGTGCGTGGGGAGCGCGACAGACGGGGTGCCGCTGATTGTGCAACTTCCCATCACGCTCACCTGCCCCCACCACGGTCGCTGGCTCGACCCTGCCTATGGAACATTCGCGTTCTTCGGCTGGGAGCACAGCAAGACGAACGACCGGCCCGTTCCGCGACCCGTCGCGATCCAGGATGCACGCACTGAAGAAGCTCTGAGTACCGGTACGGTCGTCCTACCACGCCGAACAGTCCACGTTGGAGTGTGGTTCCGCTTGCTGCGCACCGTCATCGAGGAGCTCTCGATTCCAGTCTCCACGCTTAGGGTCCGCCCGCGCCGCGCCATCGAACTCATCTGGCGCACGGCTGGGCACCCAGTTCGGGCTGGCATCATCGGTGCCGCGCGAACCTACGAGACACTACCCTGGCCGCAGCAAGAGATGTTTCTTGAAGCCGCCGCGACAGCTATTCATCTGGTCGAAACCGGAGATATTGAAGCACCCGGCACACTCGGTCACCTCTTGACGCCCGAGCCAGATCGACCAGCTCACGACGGCTTGCCGCCGCGCGACATCTGGGACGAGGCGCGTGAAGCGATGAGCGAAGCCCTCGCTCTCGCGCAGCAAGACCCGCTTGTCGCAGAGCGCATGCTCGCGATCCTGACGAGCCTTACGCGAACTGAGAAGACATTTCAGAGCATCCGTGGGGATTTGATCAGCCTCGACGTTCCCGATGCTTTCCTTCCGCAGACGCTCGCCACCATGCGTGCACGGAGGACAGCACCGGGATTGTCACACAACAGCCCAGTAGCCATCGTTCGCAAGACATAGAATAAATGACGGGTATTGTGACGATCACGGTGGTCTGATCCGGATCAAAAGGAATTGTCACCCAAACGGTCGTATACGTGACAACCAAAGGAGATCACATTGCTGGTGGGCTACATGCGCGTCTCGAAAGCCGATGGATCACAGAACACTGATTTGCAACGCGATGCACTCGTCGCCGCGGGCGTTCACGCCGATGCTTTCTATGAAGACCACGCGTCCGGGAAGAAAGATGACCGCCCGCAACTTGTCGCATGCGTCAAAGCTCTCCGCGAAGGGGACACGTTGGTCATCTGGAAGCTTGATCGCCTCGGCCGTGACCTGCGCCATCTGGTTAACGTCGTTCATGATCTGACCCAACGCGGGATCGGATTGAAGGTTCTTGCCGGCGAAGGTTCCGCCATTGACACCTCCACATCGTCTGGCAAACTCGTCTTCGGGATATTCGCTGCCCTGGCTGAGTTCGAACGCGAACTCATCCGAGAGCGCACACTCGCTGGCCTGGCGGCCTCTCGCGCCCGAGGCCGTAGAGGCGGCCGGCCCTACAAGATGACCGCGGCCAAGATTCGACTCGCCATGGCCTCGATGGGCCAACCCGATACAACCGTCGGCGACCTCTGCAAAGAACTCGGAGTGAGTCGCCAGACCTTGTATCGACATGTTTCGCCCACCGGTGAGCTGCGCGACGACGGACGCAGAGTGCTAACGCAATCTCAAAGACGCAGGTGACGGAGCCTAACGGTCTAACGGCCCGTGGCCGGCCCAAGGGCCCACACCACACCACACCACACCACATCGAGCGTGGAGTCACGGGACGTCCGCCTAGGACAGGAGCTCGCGTGCCGTTTGTGTCGCCGCCTTCTGACAAACTGCACGGTTGTGCACAGGACTTCAGACGCTCAGGTGCCATTTGTCGGCTGCACTACGCCCAGGACTATGTGATTAACCGTGTCGTCGACTTCGGACACTGACAGCTCTGCTCCGCTCCAGCGGCCGTTCGAATGTGTAGCGGTGAACGACCCCTCAGCGGGCCGCCGGTTCACTGTCATCGTGCAGTCGCGATCCTGTAGGTTCTGGCTCAGGGAGTTCTCATGCGTCGCGCACGGATACCCCGGTCACGGCTCTGCGGCATCTGCCCGAAGTGAGGCCCGGGGTCGAGGATCGGGCGCGACGAGCTCGTCAGGCGGGCCCGCAGGGCGTCGTCGATGCTGCCGACGTACAGCCAGCCCATCAGCAGTTCGTGATCGGCCAGCCCGTGCGCGGCCCGTACTTCGGGCG
>DQHP01000153.1 GCA_003524435.1 Microbacterium sp. | reverse complement strand
GGTTGTTGCGGTTGTTGCGGCTGGGGTGGGTAGGGCTGTTGCTGTGGGTACTGCTGCTGTTGCGCGTAGGGCTGTTGTTGCGGGGGATAGCCATATCCAGCGGGCGCCGGCGCATACATGGGTTGGGGCTGGGGCTTCGGGGGCGGCGTGCTGCTCACAGCGCGAGCGGGGTCAACGGCGAACGGGTCGCCGAGGTCATCGCCAGACGCACCGAGGTCACGTCGTTCGAGGTAGTTGATGAGGTCGTGGTCGAGGCCCTCGTACCGCATGCGGCAGTCCAGGTAAATAAAGGCAGCGGCAGCGCACTGTACGACAATCGCGACCGCCTGAAGAACATAGACCAGCAACTGCGGAGCGATGGTGGTAATCACGAAAACCGCGATCCCAGACGCGTCATTGGGGCCGGTGGGGGCGATTACGGTACCGAAGAGCGATCCCAGCAGCGAGAGCGGCATGCTCACCACGCCGACGGCCGTGCTCATGATCGCGTTGACCAGGAAGATCACGCCGAATGCGACCCAGAATCGGCCGCGGGTGAGTCGCCAGGAACGCACCAGTGCGGTACGGATGCTGACACGTTCAAGCACCAGGATGGAGGGCACGAGCAACAGCTTTGTGCTCAGCCAGACCCACAGGGGAATCATCCCGATGACGACCAGGATGCCAATTACGACGGTGAGCGCGACTCCCTCGCCGGAACCGCCCACTCCCGCGATGACACCGAGGGCGATAATGCCTCCGATGATGGCGATCATGACGAAACTTGCGAGTGCTTGCAGCACACTCCAGCCCACGAGCCGCCATAGCGCCGGGCGCATGAGTCGCCACAGCCGACCGAGCGTCGGCTTCTCGCCGAGCGCGGCATAACCGATGTTGGCGGCAACAACGCCCTGCATGACCGCAGTGAATGCGAGGCTCACGAATCCCATTGCGATGACGATGAGTCCGTTGAGCGCGATTGATCCCCACAGCACCGGGTAGAAATCCGGGTTACTGGGGGTAATCGTCTCGATGCGCATCAAAGTGATGAATAGTGCGCCGCCGACAACGACGGCCGTGATCACGGCGACGATGAGCTGGATGACGATCGCGAAGCCGAAGAGCACTTTCGGGTTATGACGTAATGCCGCGAACGGTTTGCCAATGAGCGCACCGAAAGTGAGCGGATGCAACGGGATGAGTCCCGGCTTTATGGCAGGCGTCCACCCTGGTGCGCTATTGAATCCCTGTGCGCTCACTGCGCCCCCTCCCGATGTGCAAGTCCATCGTGTCACATCATCTCCCTCTCGCCAGGAGCTTCGCGTGGCGCTACCGTGATCGAAACGTTGTCATGAAGTACGCTGGGAAACGTTGCGTTCGTCCGTTATCCACGAAGCGGCGCACAAGCGTAGAAAGATGGGGCTGGGACCAGATGACCTCACGGATCCTCGTGGTCGACGACGACACCGCGCTCGCGGAGATGATCGGCATTGTGCTGCGTACGGAAGGCTTCGAGCCTGTGTTCTGTGCAGACGGCGCAAAGGCGGTTGAGGAATGGCGTACGCAACGTCCTGACCTTGTGTTGCTGGATCTGATGCTGCCCGGTATGGACGGTATCGAAATATGCACTCGCATCAGGGCAGAATCCGGTGTGCCCATCATCATGCTCACCGCGCGCACTGACACTGCAGATGTCGTGCGCGGCCTCGAAGTTGGCGCCGATGACTACATGGTGAAGCCCTTTAACCCCAAGGAGTTGGTGGCTCGCATTCGCACCCGACTTCGTCCGGTCACCGCTGCTACCAGTGAGATCCTGCGTATCGGCGACCTTGTGGTCGACGTCGACGCGCATGAGGTGCGTCGCGACACGACGCCGATCCCGCTGACACCACTGGAATTCCAGCTGCTCGTCGCGCTCGCCTCCAAGCCACAGCAAGTTTTTTCACGGGAGATGCTGCTGGAGCAGGTATGGGGCTACCACTACAAGGCCGACACGCGCCTAGTCAACGTGCACGTGCAGCGGCTTCGCGCAAAGGTCGAACTCGACCCCGACATGCCGAAGATCGTCATGACGGTTCGTGGTGTCGGCTACCGGGCCGGCAGCGTCAGCTAGGAGCCCGGGGTGACCGCGACAAGCGCGACACCCACCACCGTCGCACTATGGCGAGACTGGCGGGGCTGGCCAGAGACCGTACGGACGCTGTGGCGACGATCGTTGCGCTTTCGCACGATCACCATCACTCTGCTGCTCACGTCCTTCGCGATCTTCGTCACCAGCGTGATCATGGCGCTTGTCATCCAAAACAACCTCTTCGAATCGCGTCGCGATGACGTGCTCTACGACGCACTTGTCGCCGTCGACCAAGCGCAGAAGACTCTGGATTCGGCGGACGTAGCGGATGATCCCTCAGCGCTGCGCGCGCTCTGGGGGGAAGTATCTGCAGCGATTCCGCGTGCGGCTGCGTCGACCCAGATCGCGGTGTATCCGATTGACCGACCGCCGGTGGGCGCCGGCGTGAACGGCTTCACCGCCGGAGGGCTGAGCGGTGACCTGCTGAGCCCTGCAATCCGTGAGCGTGTCGTGGCGTTTCCGGATTGGCAGTCGTGGCAATCAGTCGCGCTGCCGATGGCCGATGGGTCAACGTCGCCCGGCATCGTCGTCGGTCAGCAGTTGTTCGTCCCCGAAGTTGGCGCGTTCGAGGTGTACATCGCCTACGACCTGACGGACTCTGAGCAGACGTTGCAGTTTGTGCAACGGACGCTGTGGGCCGCAGGGCTCATCCTCATCGCCATCATCGCCGGGATCTCATGGATCGTGCTGCGACTGGTCTCGAAGCCGATCATCGAAGCTGCCGAGACCAGTGCACGCCTTGCAGCGGGCGAGCTAGAGGTGAGGCTGCCCGTTCACGGTGAAGACGAGTTGGCGACGCTGGCTCGCTCGTTCAACGCGATGGCGGACAGTATTGAATCTCAGATTAAAGAGCTGGGGGAGCTCTCACTTGTGCAGCAGCGGTTCGTGTCGGATGTTTCTCATGAACTGCGCACACCGCTGACGACGATTCGCCTTGCCGCTGACATGCTCAACGATCAACGAGACCAGTTCGATCCGACCACCAACCGTACGGCCGAGTTGCTGCACACTCAGGTGCAACGATTTGAGACGCTGCTCTCTGATCTTTTGGAAATCAGCCGATACGACGCCGGATCCGTGCAACTCGAGCTCGAAGAGACGAGCCTCGCTGAGCTGGCCGAGGACATCATCGATCAGATGAAACCGCTGGCCGACGAACGGGGAACAGAGCTGCGACTGGTTGCTCCTGGTGGATATTCTCCGGTTGATATGGACCCGCGGCGCGTTCGACGTGTGCTGCGAAACCTGATCGGCAACGCCATCGAGCACGGCGAGGGGCGCCCCGTCGTGGTCACGGTCGATAGCAATCAGCATGCGGTCGCGGTGGGGGTGCGTGATTTCGGCCTCGGTATGGATCCTGCAGACGCCGAGCGCGTTTTCGACCGATTCTGGCGAGCAGATCCTTCGAGACAGCGCACGATCGGCGGCACGGGGTTGGGGCTCTCGATCGCGCTGGGAGATGCTCATCTGCACGGTGGAACGCTATTGGTGTGGTCAGAGCTTGCTGTGGGCACCAACTTCGTACTGACGATTCCACGTCACTCGGGAGAGGCCACGGGCTCCTCGCCGGTGCCGATCGAACCCCAGGAAGCTCTGTCTGAGGCCAGTGGTGTGACGCAGCCAATCCAGCTCACCGAACTGATGGATCTGTATTTCACCGACACGACTGCGACGGATGAGGAGGAGCGCTCATGACTCAGCATCGCAGAGGACCAGTGGTGGGGATGCTCGCGGTTGTTGCCGTCGCGCTGACCGCGTGTGCGGGACTGCCGACAACGGGTGACGTCACCGTGGGTCTTGCACGCGAGGATGTCGGACTACCGCCGGATATCAGCCAAATCGCGGCAGAGCCGTTGGAGGGCGCGAGCCCTGAGCAAATCGTCGAAGGATTCCTTGATGCGGCGCTGACGCCCACAGACGGGTGGCAGATCGCGCGGGAGTTCCTGAGCCCAGAGCTCGCAGAAACTTGGCGCCCGAGCGCTGGCGTGACCATCGACGAGGGCGCGGCCGGGCGCGAGTTCAATGCCGAGGTGGTCGGTGAAGTCGACACTGCAGAAAAGGGAGACGTGCGCGTCCTCCTCGACCAGATCGCGCGAGTTGACGAGGACGGCGCGTACACGGAGCTCTCCGGCGACGAGTCAGTGGCGTCGTTCCAAGTGGCACGTAATGGCAACGGGGAATGGCGGATCACGGCAGCGGCCGATGGGATCGTCCTCGACGCAGAAGCGTTTACGCAGGTCTTCAGAAAGTACTCGCTGCAGTTCTACGATCAGACCTGGACTCGACTCGTTGCGGATGTTCGCTGGTTGCCGCGACGTCCGCAGATTGCGACGACGCTGACACAGTCGCTTCTCGAAGGGGCGCCCAGCGACTGGTTGGCTCCTGCGGTGCGCAGCGCGTTTCCCAGCGATGTCTCACTGGTTCGTGATGCTGTGCCCATTAGCGAAGACAAGGTCGCCACGGTAGAGCTGACACCGTCAGCGCTTTCTCTCGAAGCCACGCAGCTGGCGAGAATGCGTACGCAGCTGGAGGAGACGCTCCGCAGCGCGGGCGTCAGCGAAGTGCGTCTGACGGTGAACGGAAGCGATTTGAACGCCGGGCAGGCCGCAATACAGAGCGCGGTACCTGAGCCGGGTTCCGTCGTGTTGACAGACTCTCAATTTGGGACGTATCTCGGGGATGAGATCACGCCCTATGCCGGAATCAGCGAAGGAATTCTTAAACTTGCCCCCTCCGTCGTCGCGGTGGACATGGCAGTAGATAACCAGCGTGCGGCCGTTCAGCTTGATACCGGGGCGGTATGGACGGTTGCCGACGGGCGTGTGGACCAACTCGATGCTCGCGCTGGTCTGCTCAAGCCCAGCATGGATCCGTATGGCTATACCTGGACGGTGCCCTCTTCCGCACCGCAGGCGCTGGTGGCATGGGAACCCAACGTCACTCAGGTTGACGTGGCGAACGCGTTCAGCGAAGCGTCGTCGATCTCGCAACTGCGTGTCGGGCCAGACGGGGTGCGAGTCGCGGCCGTTGCGACTGTGGGTGGACAGCGATGGATCATCTCCGCGGCCATCGTGCGCGATGAGAATCAGGTTCCTGTTGAGCTGGGGCCCACGCAGATGCTGGCGCAGCTCGACGGCGAAGCACTGGCGCTGTCGTGGGTGGGAGATGACAGCCTCAGCGTCCTCGTCAATTCTGACAACAGCCCTGCGGTGTTGAGGCAGGATGTCGGGGGACCGGGCGCGAGCGCCGCAGCGCCCGAGGGAGCACAGATGCTATCTGGCGGACGCATGGCCACGTCCGTGCGTATCCTCAACGCCGAGGGTGTGCTCTTCGCACAGCGTGGCACGACATGGCAGACGGGACGCGCTGACGTGCTGGTTTTGGGAACGCACGCAGGTCAGTAACTCTGCACCATCGCGAGCGGCGTCGAGTTGTTCCTTCTTCGTGGGGTTGGCAACGGGATGCCGCGAGCAAATGCGTCAAGCTCTGAGGCATGGGCGATCACATACGGTGGCGGATGCTGGGCGACGAGATCGCCGCTTTCCTGCTGTCTGCGGGATGCGCCGGGTGCGACGTTCTTGGCACATTGCTGTGCCCGGACTGCAGTGAAGCGCTCGCCGCGTTCCCGGTTCGTCGGGAGACAGCGGCAGGGCTGCCGGTGGTCGCGGCACTGACGTTTGAAGGGGTGCCTGCGCGCTGCATCCGTCGGCTGAAAGAAGAGGGCGAGACGATGCTTGCTCGTCCGCTCGGTGCGGCGCTGCGCGCCGCCATCGATGAGTTTCCCACCGCCAGCCCCGCACCGCTGCTTGTGCCGATTCCGACCGGCCGTGCGGCGTTTCGAAGACGCGGATACCGTGTGCCAGAGGTGTTGATTCGACACGCAGGTTTTGCGGCATCGAGGGTCTTGGCGACGGCCAGAACGACAGCCGACCAGCGCGGCCTCGATGTTGCGGAGCGCGAGCGAAATGTTGCGCACAGCATGCGGGTGCGACACGCCCGGGGTGGCAGAGATGTCGTACTGATTGACGATGTTGTCACGACCGGAGCGACGCTCGATGAGGGCGCAAGGGCGCTGAATGACGCGGGATTTCGGGTCCGTGGGGCTGTCACACTCGCCGCGACTGTGCGCCGTCGAGCATTCACTGCGAATGCATCATGAATGCCCCGTGACATCCGGGTGAACGGGGACTACGGTGGGGGGCACAAGGCGACAACGGTCCGCCCTTGGCCGGGAGGACCGGGACAAGGAGACACAATGGAAACGAGCATCGTTGGCGTTGGTGT
Organism: Microbacterium sp.; assembly: GCA_003524435.1. Taxonomy (GTDB): domain Bacteria; phylum Actinomycetota; class Actinomycetes; order Actinomycetales; family Microbacteriaceae; genus Microbacterium. The sequence continues at coordinate 863 of DQHP01000153.1, read as the reverse complement.
GGGTATCACCGATCGCTTCCGAACCGTTGTCGAGGAGAAGCTCGCCAAGGTTCAACCGCTGGTAGCAAAAGCGCAGCGGCTGGACGTGAAGGTCACACATCGTGCCTATCGTGGTGGGCGCGTTCCCGATGAGACCGTTGAGCTCACGCTCGTTAGCAAGGGGCCTGTCATTCGAGCGGAGGCTATTGACGGCGACAAGTTCGTTGCGTTGGACCTCGCGGTGGACAAGCTCTCTGAGCAGCTCCGTCGCGCAAAGGAGAAGCGCGTCGATGGGCGCCAGCATCCGCGTGGGGCACATTTCGAGAAGGAAACCGGCTCCCTGGAAGGAATCGACGTCCAGCCCGCGTCCGTGGAAGTTCTCCACGCTGTCGCAACCGGCGCCGTGCCGGTGCAAAATGACGAAGAAGAGGCATACTCGCCCGTTGTCATTCGTACGAAGAGCTTTGACGCCGAGTGGATGACGGTAGAAGAGGCCGTCGATCGGATGGAGCTCGTCGGACACGACTTCTTCCTCTTCGTCGATGTCCGCACCGATCACCCGAGCGTCGTGTACCGCCGCAAGGGCTGGGACTACGGTGTGATCGCGCTTGAGACCCAGGCGCCGCCAGAGCAGGCTCTCGCGTCCTGAAAAATGGCCCGGCACTGAGGTGCCGGGCCATTTTTGTGTCTGCTGTCAGTCGAAAATACCGTCCAGGATGCTGCCGATGACAAGGCCGCCCATGATGCCGCCCATGAGGTCGCCACCGCCGCCGCGTCGGCCACCACCACCCCATCCATCGCCGCCCCAGCCTTGCTGCTGTTGCGGGCGTGCAGAGTCGATGTCGTGCTGCGCGAGCTGCAAGGCCTCGGCGGCGAGCTGAGCG
>DQHP01000155.1 GCA_003524435.1 Microbacterium sp. | reverse complement strand
GCTCGCGCTTCGAGCGCAGGGCGATCACTCCCGCCGCGGCAAGCTGAATCTGCTCGACCTGCCGGGCCAGCGCGGCCGTCTCGGCCAGCACTCTGACGACCTCAGCGTCGGGCATCTGCATCATCGATGCCTGGGCGCCCGCGACGCTTTCACCCTCAGCGAGCTGCCCACACAGGGTGGGGATCAGCGCCGCGACGTCGGTGAAAGTTGCCATACTTCATACTCTCAGAGGCCACCGACATTGAGACAAAGATTCTAGGACCTGTGGATAAGTTCTCAGCAGGCGCTGACGAACGCCTCGAACACCGGGATGAATTCCACTTCGGTGACGATCGGCACTCCGTGATTTCGTGCGGTCTTCGCCTTGCCCGACTGGGTCGCAGGGTCCTCGACGACGAGCACCGCACAATTCTTCGTCACGCTTCCCGTCACGAATCCGGCCTCGGAGATCGCGCGCGCCCACTCCTCGCGCGGCCTGCTCATAGTGCCGGTGAACACGATGCGCGCACCGGGCGAGAGCGTGAATTCTGCGCCCGTCCGTGCCACAGCATCCGCATTCGTGCTGACCGCAGGAGAGACGATCGCAGGAGAGACGACAGCGGCAGAGACGACCGCCCGGGCCGAAACCGAGGCCGCAGACGAGAACTCCGGCGCCGGCAGATCGAGAATCGTCGCGATCTGCGCCAGCTCGCGACGTTCATCGCTGCTGACAACACCGTCAGCAAGAGCTTCAACCCACGCAGCCGCAAAATACTCCCGGTGCAACGTTCCGATGCGCTCTGCGCTGAGGTGCGCGACCTCGGCAATCGCCTCAAGACGCGAGTACTCGACGGTAGAGATGAGCCCGTCTTCGAGCACACGGGTCAGCATGTCGAGGTAGACGGCGGCCGCCGCGTCGCTGGCATCGACCGGGATGCTCACTCGCTCCCACAGCGGCAACACCGCAGTATCGATGAACTGCGGCGCCGAGGAGGCGGCCAGCCGTGGAGTGACGCGCGCAGGCTCTGCACGATCGGATGCCAACGGGAACACCGCACGCTGCGCCGAGAACTCCCAATTGTCTGTCGAACCTGCCGCCCGAACGAGGGCAGCCATGACCTCGGCAGTGGCCCGCGCATCGCCGAGGGCAGCATGGGCTGAACCATGCTCGATCTCGAGCACCGCACACACGTCGGCAAGTTTCGCGGCGCCGAAGAGAGTGCGCGACCACAGCATCGTGCAGACCGCCGCATAGCCCAGCGGGAGTGTGTAACCGTGAGATGCGAGCTCGGCACGAAGGAATCGCAGGTCGAACTCCTGGTTGTGCGCCGCGAGCACGCGGCCACTCAGCAAACCGACGAGGTGTGCCGCGATGTCACCGAACAGCGGCGCATCGACGACGTCACTGGCCCGGATGCCGTGGATCCGAGTGGCACCGACGTCACGCTGAGGATTGACGAGTGTAGTCCACTCCCCTTCCACTGCGCCGGAATCATCGACGAGCACGACGCCCACCTCGACGATCCGATCACCGCGCGCGGGCGAGAACCCCGTGGTCTCCAGATCGATGACCGCGCACCCCACACCCAGCTCCTTCTCCCGCGGTGCCCGAGCGGCATCCGTCTGCTCGAATACTGGCAGAGACCTCAGACACTCGCGCTGACGGGTGACATCACGCGGATTCTTCTTCGATCACCTCGAATGCCGGCAGCTCGCCGATCAGCTTCTGCGTCTCTAGGCTCACTGTCACGAGTGACCGGATCAGGTCGACGACGTAGCGCGGGTTCTCCTGCTCACGCAGCCACGCGTTCACGTCGTTCACGATGCCGGACTTCGCGTCGACCGACACCTTGTACCGATCGATCACCCATTCGAGCGGGCTGCGTCCGCCGACTTTGTACAGCGCTTCGTCTTCCGGGATGCCGGTGATCGTGAGGTGCTCGTTGTAACGGATGCCGGTGTGATCCTTACGCGAGATCCAGGAGAGCTTGTCGATGCGGTAGCGCTCGTAGGGATCCTCGGACGCGGTGAGCGAGAGTTCCTCACCGAGCGGATGCTGCGCCACGGACTCGTAGTCGACATGGAGGTCGGCCAGAGCCCGACCAATACGGGCGTACTCGGGGAAGTCCTTCACCTGCGGAATGCGCGGCAGCATCTTCTGCAGATCGGCCGCATACGTCTCGCGGTAGGTCGGGTGATGCAGCAGCGCATAAATGCCGTAGAAGATGTCGTCCTTCGTGACCGCGTCGCCGTGGACCTCGCGATAGGCAGCGAGGGTTGCGTCGGTGATGTTATCGACGCGACGGTAACCATCGACGATCTCGTCAGTGTCGGATGCCGCGAGCGCGTCAAGGTTCAACGCGCCATCCGGGGCGGATGCTGGTTGCCAGGTGTAGCGGGGGAAGATGCGCCCGCTTGTTGATGCCCCTCCAAGATGGAGATCCGGAACCCTGTCAACGATCATCGGAGAGAAGGGTTTCCCAGCGCCCGGCCCCGTCACCCACATGGCGATGTTCGAGTGCCCGTCAGTGGGCCATGCTCGCGACGACACCCCTGGTAGTTCCACCAGCTGCCTGTCGAAGGCAATCACTTGCTTGGTGAATGGCCTGTAGACCGCGGTACGAAGATCCGGCTCGGCCGTCTTCATCCGTTTGCCAATGCGACGCTTCGCCTCCATGGATCGAGACCAAGCAATGCGTCGTGCGTCGATTGCTCTCGACGGGTCCTCGACCATGAGGTTGTATTCCTCAACAGCCGCACAGGCGTTCCCAACCACTCCGGTACTGGAGTACCCGTAAACCCAAGAATCCCGGTTTGTCTGGACACCGTTCGAGAAATCGCGGAATACTGCTGGCGTCTCGGGCTTGCCCTTGAGCTTCTTACTGCCCATTTCGGGCCAGCTACTGAATCGTTCATCACGCTGGTTGATCCAGTCACCGTCAGAATTCGGCGTCACAGTCACGAACTCGGTGCCATCCACCGACGCGTCGGTGCGAAGCCGGTCAAGCTTCTCCTCTCGGCTGAGCCCCGAGCCGATCTCGGCATAATGGATCCGTGCTGGGCCAGCATGATCTGGATTCTTAATCAAGAGCGCGATTGCGATTCCAGCTTGACTCCCTGCGCCGAAGATCTGTCCTCCCTCGGACTGCCAGTCACTCACGCGCATGTTTCCACGCAAATTGTAGACAATGACATCACTGAACTCGTCGACCCAACTTAGGCGTACACCGGCAGCCGTACCGCCATCGATGAATCCTGAGTTCGATACGAAAGCGATGATCCCCTCGTCTCCCAGTCGATCCGTCGCCCACCGCAGAGCACGATAGTACGAGTCGTAAAGCCCGTTCTTATTGGTGCCCGACGACCGCTTCACGTACGTGTCAGAAATCCGCGCGTCCGCCTTCGGGTACTTCGCATTCTGGCTCGCGTCGTTCGCACTCGCCTGACCGGCCCGGTACGGCGGATTCATGATGATGACACCGATGTCTGTGGCACGCTGGTTCTCCAGCCTCGCGGTGTTCTCCTTGAACCCCAGCCCGGAGACCTGTTCCGCGCGCTCGTTGATCGCAAACGTGTCCGTCAGCGAGATCCCCGCGAATCCACCATCCGCTGGCTCGATCCCATTCTCCGCGCACAGCTCCCGATACACGCTCTCGATGTTCACCGCCGCGATGTAATAGCTCAGCAGCACGATCTCGTTCGCGAAGAGCTCCTGCGTGTACTTGCGGGTAAGGTCTTCCGGCTTGATGAGCCCGGTCTGCATGAGCCGCGTCAGGAACGTTCCCGTCCCCACGAACGGCTCGAGGATGTTCACGCCCTCGTCGCTCAGTCGTTTGCCGAAGTGCTGGTGCAGCGCAGCATCCGCTGACCTCAAGATGTAGTCGACGACCTCGACCGGCGTGAAGACGATCCCCATCCGATCCGCCAGCAGCGGGAACGCCTTCGAGAAGAACTTGTCGTAGAGCGTGACCAGCATTTGCTGCTTGGCGCCCACGGTCTCAAGCCCCCGGATCTTCTCGGTGACCTTGCCGTAGAACGCATCCAGCGGCTCGCGCTCGCGTGCGAACGCCGCGTTCTCATCGAACGTCGCGAGCACCTGCTCCATCGCGAGCGAGACCGGGTTGTCCTGCGTGAACGACCCGTCGGGGAACATCGCCTCGAACACCGGCTTCGTGATGAGGTGCTGTGCGAGCAGCTCGATCGCCTCTGCCTCGGTGACATCGGGATTGACGGTCGCGCGCAGCGCCTTGACAAAGCCGTCGAACGGCGCGCGATCGTTGCCGTCGGCGTTGATGTGCACGGCGATCAGGGCGATGAAGCGCTGGGCGATCTGGCCGATGTCGCCGGCCCAGTCGTCCCAGTACATGCGGTCGCCGACCTTGTTGACGAGCTTGGCGTAGACCGAGTCCTTCCACGCCTCAGCGGTCGATGTGAGACCGGGCAGGGTGGGTGCGAAGTGAACGGGGCCATCCGGCTTCGAGCCGCCCTCCCCGGAACCCGTCTCGTTCCCGAACGGCGACGGCTTCCGCGGCTTCGTCGAAGCAAGGCTGATGCGCTCGATCAGCACCTGCTCCGGCATCCGCCCGGTGTAGGCCGCCTGGTTGATCGCCGTATCGAGGCGCTCGTCGTGGGCGCGCAGCGCCTGCAACACCTGCCAGACGACCTTGTACCGCTCGTTATCGTTGAGCGCTTCCTCAGGCGAGACGCCCGCGGGGATCGCGATCGGCAGCACGATGTAGCCGAGCCGCTTGCCCTCGGCCCGACGCATCACGCGCCCGACCGCCTGCACAACATCGACCTGGCTCTTGCGCGGGCTGAGGAACAGCACCGCATCCAGGCTCGGAACGTCAACGCCCTCGCTCAGGCAACGCGCATTCGTGAGCACACGAGCGACGGGGCGTCCGTACTGATCCTCTTCGGGCGCCGCCTTCAACCAGTCGAGCAGCTCACCGCGCTGAGTGGCATTCATCGTGCCGTCGACGTGCTCGGCCTCAACCGTCAGGTCATCGGTCTCGTCGTCGTTCTCGATGTTCGAGAGGTGTCCCTCGACCAACGCGGTGAAGTCGCTGGCGACGCCCTTCGAGGTGTCGATGTCCTTCGCGAAGGCGACGGCGCGCCGCATGGGCGCAGCATCGATGCTGAAGCCCTCGGCGACGGCTCCGGCGTTGCGCTTGGCGAGCGCGTTCCAGCATCCGATGAGCTTCGCGACGTCCGTGACGGCGAGCTCGCGCCCCTCCTGCGCGAGCTCCTGCTGCAGCGTCTCGACGATCTCGTCTTCGCTGATGCCCAGCACGACGACCTTGTAGTCGGTCAGCAGCCCCTTGCGGACGGCCTCGTCGAACCCGATCCGGTACAGCACCTTGCCGTAGAGGTCTTCGTCATCCATCGAGATGAGTTCGGCCGACTTCTGAGAGGCCGCGTTCTTCACCTCGGGCGCGAAGATGCGCGGCGTCGCCGTCATATACACCCGAGCGGATGCCGGGATCACGGCGTTATCGTGAATCTTGACGAAGTGCGACTCGCTCTCGTCCGCGAGCGTGACGCCAGTTGTGCGGTGCGCCTCGTCGCAGATGACGAGATCGAAGGTGTCGCCGCGCAGCCGCTGCGCCTCAGCCACCGCGTCGATCGACTGATAGGTCGAGAAGACGACCGTCATGCCCTCGTGCTCTTCGTCGACGTCGCCGAGCAGCGCCGCGAGCTTCGTGCCGTCGGTTGTCGCCGGAGCCCCGAGATCTTCGAGCATCACGCTCGTGAGGTCGTCGTTCTTGCGACGACCGATGTTCGTGTCCGACCCGACGGCGAACGCACGGAAACCAAGCTCCGGATCGCGCTCGCGCGACCACTCCTCCAGCGACTGCTGCAGCAGCGCCAGCGACGGCACCATGAAGAGCACAGTCGAGGCGCCGCCTGCACGCTCGACCGTCCAGCGCTCGGCGAGCTTCAGCGCCGTGAATGTCTTGCCCGTGCCGCAGGCCATGATGAGCTTGCCGCGAGTCTGCTCACCACCAATGGGGAGGCCGTCCATCACCACGCGGATCGCCTCGTGCTGATGCGGGCGGAGCATCTTCATCGCGTGACGCCCCGGAGCAACCTCCGGCTTCAGCAGCTCGTATGTCGACCAATCGACCGAACTATGACGCAGATCATCGAGCGAGATGCGCCTGACCGGCTTCGAGCGGTTCTTGAGCGCCTCCTCAGCGTTCGCCGACCACGAAGCTGTGGTGGTGTCGATCACCAGCCCCTCGGTGAACGGCTCCCTTCCGAGGGCTTCGAAGAACGAGTCGAGATCGCCCTTCTGCATCCGATGCTCTTCGCGGAAGAACTTGACCTGCACGGCCAGAAGACCGCCGCCCTGGATCTCGGCGACGAGATCGATACCGGTGTCTGGCTTGCCGGCGCGCCCGGGCCAGTCCTTCCAGAGCCAGACCGCTCCCAGTTGGTCAGCCCACAGCGGCTCGACCGTCAGGTAGTGCCGCGCCAGCTGCTCGAGATAGTTGCCAGCCATGCGCGTGCTGTCCGCGAGCGCGCGGAATTCAGCCAGATGCGCATCGAGTTCTTCTGCAACCAATGGCACCTCGGCCATGTGCACCTCCCAGGGAAAAACCCGGGAAGGTACTTGTACCCGGGTGCGTTAACCCTGGCACAAGTCACAGACATCTCCGACGCTTGATCAGTGGCCCGAATCCCCTCCGACGCAGCTGCCCATATCGGGGCGAAGATCGCTGCGACCCGCAAGGACCGGGGCCTCACCCAAGACCAGCTCGCGGTGCTCAGCGACATCGATTCGTCGAACATCCGCAGCTACGAATCGGGGCGCGCGATGCTCAGCGTCCAGACGCTCGTGCGCGTCGCCGAGGCACTGAAGACCGACCCCGGCGACTTCCTCGATGGGCTCACGTCAGAGATGTTCGGCGGGGCGGCCGCACCGAAGCGACGTGCCTCGTAGAGAGCGACACGCCTCGTAGAGAACGCCGCGTCACGCAACGTCACAACATGCGTGGGAATGAATCTTCGCGTCTAACGTTTAAATCCGTGGCGCGCGTCCGGAGTGCGCCTGATGTGGAGAACCATGAGCACGACTGCACGCGCCCAAAAGGCACCCGATACCCGCGGCCCCGTCCGCAAACTGCTGACATCATTCGGCTTCCAGATCCTCGCGGCCCTGGTGCTCGGCATCGCCGCCGGCCTCATCGGACGCCAGCTCGGTGCGACAGCCGACACCCCCAACGGCCTCTCCGCCACCCTCGACACGATCGGAAGCTCGTACGTCACGCTGCTGCGCGCGGCCGTCGTCCCGCTCATCTTCACCGCGATCGTCGCCAGCATCTCGAACCTGCGCCGCGTGCAGAACGCCGCGCGCCTGGCAGGTCAGACGCTGCTCTGGTTCGCGATCACCGCGTTCATCGCCGTATCGATCGGCATCATCCTCGGTCTGGTCATCCAGCCCGGATCCCGCGCAGGCGCCGGCCTCGAGCCCGGCGAGCCGTACACGGTCGGCACGTGGTGGAACTTCCTCCTCGGCCTCATCCCGCAGAACTTCCTCGGCCTCGGAGTGAGCAGCTCCTTCGACGCTGAAGCAGGAGCTGTGGCATCCTCGGTGAACTTCAACATCCTGCAGGTGATCGTCGTCGCCGCCGTCGTCGGCATCGCCGCTCTCAAGGCCGGCAAGAAGGCCGAGCCGTTCCTCGTCTTCACCGAGTCGCTGCTGAAGATCATCCAGCGCGTGCTGTGGTGGATCATCCGCATCGCCCCGATCGGCACCTTCGGCCTCATCGGATCAGCCGTCATCAAGTACGGCTGGGAGAAACTCGCATCCCTCGCCTGGTTCGCCGGCGCCGTCTACATCGGCCTCGCCCTCGTGATCTTCGTCGTCTACCCGATCCTGGTCAAGACCCACGGCCTGTCGATCAAGCAGTACTTCACCGGTGTCTGGCCCGCCGTGCAGCTCGGCTTCGTGAGCCGCTCATCGATCGGCACCCTGCCCCTCACCGAGCGCGTCACCGAGCGCAACCTGGGCGTGCCCCGCGCCTACGCCTCCTTCGCGGTTCCCTTCGGAGCCACCACGAAGATGGACGGCTGCGCCGCGATCTACCCGGCCATCGCCGCGATCTTCGTCGCACAGTTCTTCGATATCCAGCTGAACTTCGTGCAGTACCTGCTGATCGTCTTGGTCTCGGTCGTCGGCTCCGCCGCCACCGCGGGCACCACCGGCGCGATCGTCATGCTCACCCTCACCCTCTCGACGCTGGGCCTGCCCCTCGAAGGCGTCGGCCTGCTCCTCGCGATCGACCCCATCCTCGACATGGGACGCACCGCCGTCAACGTCGCAGGCCAGGCACTCGTTCCGACGATCGTCGCCAAGCGCGAAGGCATCCTCGACGAGGGGCTCTACAACGCGCCCCGCCAGGGCCTCGCGTTCGACAACACCGACACCGATGAGGATGACGCAGCAGTTACTGCAGAGGAGACCACCGCCGCAAGGTAGTCGCTCACTAGCCGATCCCGGAGTGCTGCTCTTCCCTGCCATCGATACAGCTCGTGTCACCAGCAGAGAGGGGCAGCACTCTTCTGCGTGCCGGTAGAATTATTCGCGCAATAGACGATTGCCCGCGCGCGTGCGAGGGCACGAAGGGACCGAACGATGTTCGCGAAGCACCCACGTACCCGCGTCGCAATTGGCGCGGCATGCACCACGCTCCTGCTGCTGCCAGCGCTCGCCGGGTGCAGCATCTTCCCGGTCACCGCCGTGTACCCCGACGAGACGCCGACTGCCCCCGAGGAAACCCAGGCAGACATCGCCGACATCACCGTGGGCGACTGCCTGAACGAAACAAGCGACTCTGTCGTTTTCGACGTCCCCGTTGTTCCATGCTCCGAGGTGCACGATGAGGAGGTCTTCGGCGAATTCGAACTTGCGGGCACTGGGTTCCCCGAAGCCGAGGTGATTGAGCAGGAAAGCGATGAACGGTGCACCGCGCTGTTCGCCGATTTCGTTGGCATCGATTATTACGACTCTGAGCTCGATTTCTACACGCTCACCCCAACGGAAACCGGCTGGAACGACTTCGGTGACCACACGGTGAACTGCGTGCTCATCGATCCGGCCGGCCCCGTCACAGGCAGCCTGCGCGGGGCGGCCCGCTAGCCATCCCACGCTGTGTTCATCAGCCAGCGATCTCCGTGTTCCAACGTTCGATCCGTTCGGAGAGCTGGCTGGAAATCGCTCCGTTGTCGAACGTTTGCAGCGCAGCCGTCTGCACGCAGATGCGTCAGCCCAGGTAACCCGGCTGGCCAACCCCCCAACCGCAGGATCGCCCGCTGACCTACACGTTGGCTGCGAGAACCAACGGGGTGAGTTTCACGGCCTTGCGCTCCTGCCAGATCACTGCGGGCGGGCGTGAACATACGCCTCGAGCTGCACAGTGAGGACGGGCCTGCCGTGCTGCTCCACGAGTGTGCTCTGGGTCGTCACGAGCGCTCGCTCGCGATCGTCAAACGCGATATCACTCAGCACCACCTCGCCCGTCAGCACGTCGCCCGGTCGCACCGGCCGGGGAAACCTCAGCTCTTTGAAGCCCCTGCCCGCAATCATGGCCCACCGGTACCCGACGGCCTCAAACGTCAGCCGGGTGAGAATGGCGAGTGTGTGGATCCCGCTGGCGATGAGTCCGCCAAACTGACCCTGTTCGGCTGCCTCGCTGTCTACGTGGAACCACTGCGGGTCCCACGCCGAGGCGAACTCCACGAGATCGGCGTCAGTCACCTCATAGCTGCCCAACTCGACTCGCTGCCCGACGTGCATGTCCTCCGCATAGACGAGTTCCGCTGCTGCGGGGCGGGCGTGAGTCACGCCCTCCTCGCCCTTCATCGCCGCGCCTGCTGCCCGAGAGAGGCTCANNGGCGAACCGCTCAGCATCGGTTGTGCCTGCACCATCAACACTCCCCTTTTTTCGATACGAATGTATAGCCATTAACCCGCACGCGCTGCCCGCTGTCAAGGGACACCGATCGCGTCCGGCCCCGGAACATCCGCATGGGTCGCCGCAGCCCAGCCACAGTCACCCGCTATGCTCCAGGTATGGAGTCGCCGGTACTGAGTTACCTGCGCGAGGTGCATGCCGAGCTCGCGCAGCTTCGCGATGGCACGCCCTACAGCGTCGGCCCGTCGAGCGCGGAGGCCGATCCCGATGACTTCGGCATTGCCCTGGCCACCGTCGATGGCCACATCTACGAGGTGGGCACGACGCGCACCGATTTCTCGCTGCAGTCCATCTCGAAACCGCTGAGTTACGGCCTCGCGATCGCGGATCTCGGAATGGACGCCGTTGATGCGCACGTCGACGTGGAACCTTCAGGTGATCCATTCAACGAGCTCTCCTCGAACCCGGAGACTGGCCGCCCTGCGAACGCGATGATCAATGCAGGGGCGATCGCCGTTGCCTCGCTCATCAAGGGCTCCGGCGGGCGATCCCCGATCCAACGCATCGAACACACATACTCAGAGTTCGCGGCACGCAAGCTCCGCAGCAATGGGCACGAATACCGTGCCGAGCGGGCCAGGAGCGACCGCAATCACGGCCTCGCGTACCTGCTGAGCTCTGCTGGAGTCATCGAGGGCGACCCAACGAAGGCCCTCGAAACGTACCTGCGGCAGTGCGCGGTTCGTGTCGACACACGCGATCTTGCGATGATTGCTGCGACGCTCGCTGCTGGCGGGACAAACCCAGTGACAGGCGCAGAGGTGCTTCCGTACGAGGCCGTCGAGCGCATGCTCTCAGTCATGATGACCTCAGGCATGTACGACGATGCTGGTGACTGGGCGACGAGCGTCGGCATGCCTGCGAAGTCTGGCGTTGGTGGCGGGATCATCGCGGTGCTGCCCGGGCAGGTGGGTCTGGCTGTTTACTCGCCGCTGCTCGACAAGCATGGCAACAGCGTGCGCGGAGCGGCAGCGTGCCGGAGAATCTCCTCAGACCTGCAGATGCATTTTGTGCGATCTGCACGTGTTGGCCGGTCCGCAATCAAGTCGAGCCACACCATTGATCAGGAGCCATCGAACATTCGGCGCACTGAGGAGGCTGCGAAAGTACTCGAGGAGCATGGCAGCCGCGCACTCGTGCTGGAGCTCACAGGCGATCTCTTTTTCGCGGGGACAGAGACCGTAGTCCGCGAGCTCAGCGACCTCGATCCCGGCGCCGACGTGCTTGTCGTCGATGTCCGCGACGTGGACGAGGTCGGTGATGCTGGCGTGCGCATGATCGACGCGAGCTTCGCGCAGCTCGTGCACTCGAACCGCCGGATCCTCCTCGTCGATCCTGAGGGTGTGCTGGCCGGGGTCGACCCGACGAGCTACACGGTTTTTGACTCCCACGACCGCGCGATTGCGCACTGTGAGCAGCTGCTGCTCGAACGTTACGGAGCGTCAAGTTCTCTCCCCCGTTCAGTTCCAGTCGCTGACTCGCCCGTGCTCGCGCCCCTCTCAACCGACGACGCCGCACGGCTCGCGGCCCGCATGGTCCCACGCCACTGCGCCGACGGCGAGGTCATTCGCCGGGTGGGCCAGCGCTTTGGCGGCGTGTTTTTCATAGTCTCGGGCGCGATCAGCATCATCGCGTCGCACACTGACGGCACCCGCTTCCGGCTGCGCACCCTCGGTGCGGGGATGAGCTTCGGTGAGTTGACGCTCGGCGCTGACGAACGACAGGAGACCACCGCGAAGGCGGAGGGGCCTGTCGAACTCATGGTTCTTGACGCTGAAGGCATAGAAGAGCTTGAGCGCGAGGATCCGGCGCTGGCGGTGCAGCTGTGGCGAGCGCTCTCACGCGACGCATACCTCCGTGTGGATCGGCTCACACGAGCCAAGGCAGCGCGTATCCGCGACTAGTCCGACCTCCCTACACTTGCTCGGCCTCGGCTGTGACTAAACGTCCAGGAAACGTGCCTGAAACTGGGCGCCGGCAGTGAGAACGCCAATGGGCTGGGTCGGAGCACGATGACGATGGGCGCACCAGCACGCGGATCCGCAGTGCGCGCGTCGTTTCTATGAGATTCCGGGCTGCTTGACATGCGCATCCCCGCTGTTAGCGTCGAAAGACCACGACGGAGGGAGTGCATGATGCTCGCAGACAGGCAACACACGCCGAACACCGAAGACGACCCCGACGAGGGGCGAGATTCCGCCGCCCACCCTGAGCTCGACGACAATGAGGGCGCCGATGCCTTCGAGACGGAGGAGTCCGCGCCAGGAGCACGTCGCCCAGGCGCCCCTGAACGACAAGACGAGGAGCTCATCTCGCTCGATCCGCCAGATTGAGCGACTTCGCGATTGCATCAGCATCACCGCGCATCCACGACAGGCGAAGGGAGCATGAGATGAATGAGTCGGGACACCCGAACGAAGAACGGTCCGCAGAGGAGGAGCTCTCCGAAACGGGCCTCACAGACCCCCGCACTGAGCAGGAACTCCAAGATTCCGCCGAGCGCGCGAGCGTCGAGACCACCGTCACCGACGGCGCCCACGTCCTCGATGAGCTCGGCGAAGACGTTGCGAGCTCTCCTGCGCAGCGCGCCAAGCCGAAACCTGGGCCGCCGGTGAAGTCTCGGTAACTCGCCACAGCTCGAGCCACTATCCCTGCTGAAAGGAATGAACGTATGCCGACGCGCATGACCCCACAGCTCAAAGACCCCGAACTCTACGATCGTCTCCGAGAGGACGGCGCCTCCGAGGAGAAGGCAGCACGGATCTCGAACGCCGCCGCGCGGGACGGGCGGAGCGTGATCGGCAGGCGCGGAGCCACTGCCACAGACTACGAAGATCGCACGGTCCCACAGCTCAAACAGCGCGCTAAGGAGCTGGGCCTCAGTGGGTACTCGAACAAACGCAAACACGAACTCATCCGGCTGCTTCGAGAGCACGCCTAACCAGGTAGAGGAGCTCACATGAAAGAACACACCGAACCGAACCGCGGCTTGGACGACTCCCAAGCCGCGCAACTCCCGGCTCTCGCCGACCGTCCCCTCGAAGAAATCGAGGCAGTCGCCGAGGTACTCGTCGAGGTACGCAGTATCTCCTCGCAGCTCACCCCAAACGAGGTACGAGCCGAACTCAGCGCCCGCCTCGATCGAATGGGCCTGCGTCTCCCAGATGCTGATCTTGAGGAGCTCGTCGAGCAGCTCGCTCCAGCGCCACAGTAGCGCAACCTATGCGAGAACAGCCCGCCACTTCTCGGCAAGCGTCTCCACTGTCTCGTGCGCGTTGAGCCCGCTGGGCTGCGGAACGACAAACAACCGCACCCCGGCGGGCCAACCAGGGATGTAGCCAAGCTGCTGTTCTCCGAGCTGCGACTTCGGCAGCCCGAACGCCTGACGGAAGGCCGTGATGCCCGCGATTGCCACTCGCTCGGGGGCGATCCTGCGGACCCGTTCAACGAGCTTGGCTGCCGCTTCGGTAAGTTCCTGCCGACTGAGTTCATCCGCGCGGGCGGTGGCGCGCCCCACTAGGTTCGTGATCCCGATGCCACGACCGAGCAGATGCGCCTCATCCGCTGCGCTCAACCCGCGCGAAGCGTCGACAAGGTAGTCCGTGAGACCCGCCCTGTGCAGCGCCGGCCAGAACCGATTCCCCGGTCGCGCGAAGGGCGCGTTCACCGCGGCCGTCCATAGCCCCGGGTTTACCCCGACGATCAACAGCCGCAGCGGATCCGAGCCCGGCGGGGGCAGAACGTCATCGAGCGCGTGCGGATTGGGCGTCGCGAACTGGGCGAGGTCTGCAGTCTTGGGCTTACTCCCCCCGAGCGGTGGAGGTCGACGGTCGCTCATTGAGACAGTCTACGTCGACAGGGCTTCCCCTCGCGCTATGCCTCGCTGCGGTTCTCTGCTGTGCGACGGACCGGCTTCACAGTCCAATACACGTACCCTCCGGCAACTATCAGAGCGCCGCCAAACGCTAGCGCCCAGAACGGAAAGCCTGGAACTCCAGACGACGATCCCGCAGCGTGAAGATCGCGAGGTGGCGTCGGCGTGATCCGTTCGCCCGTGACGAGGATTCGATGACTGTTTACTCCAAGCGGCGTGCAGGTGATTAATGTCACGAGATCCTTGCCGGCCTCTTGGTGCAGGGTCTCCGTTTGGTCTGGCTCGACAACAACAACGTCCGTCACCTGATACGAGAGCACCTCGCCAAAGGTCTCCAGGGTAAACGTGTCGCCGACAACAATCTTGTCGAGGTCCGTGAACATCCGTGAGCTCGCAAGGCCCCGATGGCCTGTAATGACTGACCGGGTGCTTTCTCCGCCGACGGGAAGCGACGTCCCTTCGAGGTGGCCAAGCCCGCGAAGCAGGGTGTCCTCCGCAGTCCCGTGGTAGATCGGGAGATCGACGCCGATCTTCTCGATCCGCAGTCGAGACATCACGCCACTCGGCGTGGAAAGTTGGTCTGTGTAGCTGGCGCCGTCGCCGCTCACATTGCCTGACCCGACGGCGACGTTCGCTCCGGCGGCCAAGAGCGCGCCCGAGGAAAGCGCTTCGTTGTAGCTGTAGGCCTCGCTGAGTTGCGTCGCAACGTCTGGCGTGGTCTCCGCGAGTTGATCGCCGTACATCCCAACGAGCGAGGCCTGGTTGTACTGCGAGAACCAGGCGGCTGTCGTCGGATACAGCATGATCGTCACCCCGAGCATCCAGCACGCGACTGTAATCCATGTGGCGAGGGACGGGGAACGGCGACTTACTGCGCCGGCCCCCGGCCCTGGCTTGGCCCCGTAGGGAGCTCGCTCCGCCCGTGTGTTCGCAGTGGGGAACTGCGGCGACTGCGCTGCGTGGCGATTCATGATGCTCCTCGATTACGGGCCAGAACCGGCTCGGCATCA
>DQHP01000016.1 GCA_003524435.1 Microbacterium sp. | reverse complement strand
TGCGGAGTCGAGCAACCTGCCCACCCACGGGGTATCCGCGGTGCCCGGATTGACGGCGTTGACACGGATGCCCTCGCGCAGATGATCTGCGGCCATCGCGCGGGTCAGCGCCGAGACAGCCCCCTTCGAGGCAGAGTACAGCGCGCGCTGGGGAAGCCCGGTCGTGGAGGCGATGGATGCTGTGTTGCACACAGCAGCGGAGGGTGACTGCCGCAGCCACGGCAGCGCCGCCGCGGTGACCCGGGCGATACCGGTGACATTGATCGAGAGCACGCGAGCCCATTCATCATCGTCGTTCGCAGCGATGTCGCCCAGCGCGCCGATGCCCGCGTTGTTGATGACGATGTCGATGCGACCGAACTTCTCGGCGACCGCTGCGACCGCAGCATCCGCTGACGTCCGTTCTGAGACGTCGGCGGTGAACGCGGCGAAACGCCCATCGGCGCCGGAAGTATCGCGATCGAGGACAGCGATGTGTGCACCCTCAGCATGCAGCCGGGCCGCGACGGCAGCGCCGATACCGGAGGCGCCGCCGGTGACGATCGCGACGAGTCCGTCCAGCGGGGCGGTCATTTCGTCGCCTCCCATGCCACGAAACTCTGCCGTTGATGCCCGAGGCCATCGATTTCGATATCGACGATGTCGCCTGGCTTCAGATACGGGAAGTTGCCCGAGAGTGCCACACCCTGTGGGGTACCGGTGAGGATGAGATCACCGGGCTCGAGCGTCACGTACTGCGACAGATGATGGACGATCTTGTGCACATCGAAGATCATGTCGCTCGTGTTGGAATCTTGGCGCGGCTCACCGTTGACGAAGCTACGCAGGTTCAGATTGTTGACGTCGATCTCGTCGGGGGTGACCAACCACGGCCCGGTGGGATTGAAACCGGCTGCAATTTTGCCCTTGGACCACTGTCCGCCTGACACCTCGATCTGGAACGCACGCTCAGAGACATCGTTGGCCAACACATACCCGGCAATATGTGCGTCGGCTTCATCTGGCGAGTCGAGATACGACGTGCGGGCACCGATCACGATGCCCAGTTCGACCTCCCAGTCGGTCTTCTCGCTGCCGCGCGGGATCGTCACGGCGTCGTTCGGACCAACCACTGTGTTCGGCGTCTTGAGGAAAATGATGGGAATCTTCGGCGGTTCCGATCCCGACTCCGCCGCGTGTGCGGCGTAGTTCATGCCGATGCAGATCACGGCACTGGGACGCGCGATCGGGGCGCCGATGCGCAGTGCTGCGGCGTTCTCTAGTTCAGGAAGAGCGTCGGATGTCTGTGCCTCAGCCACGCTTGCGCGGAAATCGCCGGAGAGAAAATCTCCGTTGACATCGGATGTCACCGGGCGAAGATCGAGGTACCGGTCCCCATCGATCAGGACGGGAATCTCGGCTCCAGGGGCGCCAAGCCGCGCAAACTTCATGGTTCTCCTACCTCGTGGGGGAGCCGCCCGTGGACGGCATGTCTAATTGACAGTATAGACATCCGATGTTTACACTCCAAGTGATCCGTGCAGATTTTTCTTCTTGCACGCGGAGAGGAACCTAGTGAGCCGCATCGTCGCCCTCGAGACGACCGATATTCGCTTTCCCACGTCCTTGAGCTTGGACGGCTCAGACGCGATGAACCCCGACCCCGATTACTCGGCGGCGTACGTGATCATCCGTACTGATGCGGGGGATGAGATCGCCGGGCACGCCTTCGTCTTCACGATCGGCCGTGGAAACGACGTGCAGGTCGCCGCTATCGCCGCGCTCGCCGCCCATCTCGTCGGCCGCGAGATCGAACCGCTGCTCGATGACATGGGAACGACCTTCCGCGACATCATCGGTGATTCGCAATTGCGCTGGCTCGGACCGGAGAAGGGCGTCATGCACATGGCGATTGGTGCCGTCATCAATGCGCTGTGGGACATCAAGGCCAAGCGCGCCGGGCTCCCGCTCTGGCAACTGCTCGCGCGCATGACTCCTGTGCAACTCGTCGACCTCGTGGACTTTCGGTATCTGAGCAATGCTCTCACTCGCGACGAGGCGCTCGAGATTCTGCACGCTGCCGTTGCGGGGCGCGACGAGCGTGAAGCTGAACTGCTGGAGACCGGGTACCCGGGGTACACCACCAGTCCCGGGTGGCTCGGATACTCCGACGAGAAGCTTGAGAGTCTTGCACGCGAAGCAATGGCTGACGGCTTCACTCAGATCAAACTAAAAGTCGGAGCCGACCTCGACGACGACATCCGACGTTTCCGAAAGGCACGCGAAGTGTGTGGGCCTGACTTTCCCATCGCGATTGATGCGAATCAGAGGTGGGAAGTATCCGAGGCGATCGAGTGGGTGAACGCTCTCGCCGAGTTCCACCCCGCGTGGGTGGAGGAGCCCACCAGCCCCGATGACATCCTGGGCCACGCAGAGATCGCCCGCGGCATCGCGCCAATTCGTGTCGCCACCGGCGAGCACGCGCACAACCGCATGATCTTCAAGCAGTTGCTGCAGGCGAACGCCATCGAGGTCATGCAGATTGACGCGGTGCGTGTGGCCGGGGTCAACGAGAACGTCGCCAACCTGCTCTTGGCCGCCAAGTTCGGTGTCCCGGTTTGCCCGCATGCTGGCGGTGTCGGACTGTGCGAGGCTGTGCAGCACCTGTCGATGTTCGATTACGTCGCTGTCACGGGCACCCGTGAAGGGCGACTCATCGAGTACGTGGATCACCTGCATGAGCATTTCGTCGTTCCTGCCCACATCCACAACGGCTCGTACATGCCCCCCACTGAGCCGGGAACCAGTATGGAGATGAAAGCGGAAAGCATTGCCGCCTATGTCTGGAAGGGACAGCATGTCATTGACTGAGCTCTCCCTTCCGGCCCTCGGCTACGGTGCGGCGAACGTCGGCAACCTGTTTCGCGAACTCACCGACGATGAATCATGGTCGATTCTTGATGCGGCATGGGACGCCGGCATCCGCTATTTCGACACCGCACCGCACTACGGTCTTGGCTGGTCAGAGAAACGCCTGGGTGCGTTCTTGCAGACCAAGCCACGTGATGAGTTCGTGCTGTCGACCAAGGTGGGGCGCTTGCTGCGGCCCAACCCGGATTTCGTCGGCGGACTCGACACCGACAACGATTTTTATGTGCCTGACGACAAGCGCCGCGAATGGGACTTCACCGAGGAAGGGATCCGCGCCAGCATCAGCGAATCCCAGGAACGCCTCGGTCTCGAGAAGATTGACCTGCTCTACCTGCACGATCCTGAGCGGCACGATCTGGATCTCGCACTCGCGCAGGCATTCCCCGCGCTGGAGAAGGTGCGAAGCGAGGGGCTTGTCTCAGCGGTTGGGATCGGTTCAATGACGTCGGAAGCCCTCGGCCGCGCCGTTCGCGAAGCTGACCTCGACATCATCATGGTCGCCGGCCGCTACACACTGCTCGAGCAGCCCGCGGCAGTCGATGTGATTCCCGCATGTGATGAACGAGGCACCGGAATCGTGGCAGCATCCATCTTCAACTCCGGTCTGCTCGCGCAAGGCGAGCCGACGCGTGACGGACGTTACGAGTACGGCCACCTGCCTGAAGAGTTGTGGCAACGCCTGGTGCGCATCGCGGCCGTCTGTAAAGACCATGATGTGCCGCTACCCGCTGCCGCGATCCAATTTCCGCTGCAGGCTGGCGCCGTGCGCTCGGTCGTCGTTGGCGGCAGTCGCCCTGCGCAACTGCGACAGAATGCCGAGTACGCGGCGTGGGAAATTCCCGTTGACCTGTGGACTGATCTGAGTTCACAGGGTCTTATCCCTGGAGCAGCATGAAGCGCGTCGCGCAGGTCATCAACCTCGATCCGGAACAGATCGAGGAATACGAGCGTATCCACCGAGAAGTCTGGCCGGACGTGCTCGCCCAGATCGAAGCGAGCGGTATTCGCAACTACTCGATCTATCGCTACGGCACGATGCTGTTCTCGTTCTTTGAGTACGTCGGGGACGACTATGTCGCCGACATGGCGGCGATGGCTCAGGACCCGACGACGCAACGATGGTGGGCGCTGTGCGAGCCGATGCAGCGACCTGTCGCCGAACGCGAAGAAGGCGAGTGGTGGCATGCGCTGCCCGAGGTGTTCCACGTCGATTGAGCCCCGACGGGTGCACACTCGACGGGGGTGCACACTCGACGGGGGTGCACCCCCGACGTGGAATCAGTCTGAAAGGCGCTTCAAAGCAGTGCCTTTGTGCGCGGCGATGTGATCGGTTTTGTCACTTTTGATCTCGTACTGCGGGTCATCCTCGCTCGCGCGATGTGTATGGCCTTTGTAATCGAAATCGGCGGTGTGCACTTTCGTGATGTGACCGCTGACCTGTCCTGCTTCGGAGTTCCAGCCGACATGGTCGCCGACCGTGAAGTGCTTTGTCATCAGCTCAGCTCTGTTCTCGGTTGCCTCGATTATCGCACTGCAGGGTTCTCAGGCGTTTCACTCATGGACAGCGCTCTTCCGCTTGTCATAGTCGATCATCATCCGGTAGGGGATGGGGCGATTCTCAGCTGCCATCTCGATCGATTCACGCACGGTCCTCAGCCCCATGCTCCCCCACGCGTCGAGATTGAGGTCGGGGCGCTCGAAGAAAGCCTCGTAGTACGGTTCCGCCTCGTCGTCCTCGAGCATGTAGTTGTCGAACAGGATGGCGAGCGGGGCGCCGCGTTTCGAATCGATGCGATTGATCGGAGCGCCACCGGCAAGAAGACGTCGCAGCAGGTGCGCGTCACCTTCCGGACCGGGTTCGGGATTCGCCAAGAGAACGTGCAGAACCGTCGTGCCGCTACGAGTCACAACGCTCGGATCGGCGCCGTCATCCAACAATCTGTTCGCGATCGTGACGCGCGCATCAGGGTTGAGATTGGAGAGCGCCCCGAAGAGCACTGTTTCCCCCAAAACCTCTGATTGATATGTCGGGGTCACCGCAGGGTCGTATGCGGCGAGAAATTCCTGTTCGTCGGCCTCTTCTGCCCAAAAGATGGGGTTCGTCATAGGGCTCCCTCGCTACGTTTCGTGATCGCTTCGTTCTCATGAGCCTATTCGTCCACGTGAGAACGGTTGCGCCCGGGATCCTCGGCGAAGTAGCTGTTCGGCGGTTGTGGCCGAAATGAGAAAATCCCCAGTATGACCAGGGACTCTCTGCTGTGGAGGGACTGACGGGAATCGAACCCGCGCTATCTGCTTGGGAAGCAGAAGTTCTACCATTGAACTACAGTCCCGCAGCCTTTCGGCGCTCGGCCAGCATAACAAAGTTGAGACTGGCTGCGATCACCGCAGCGGATCGAACGGTGCGATCGCGGGGTGCGTCTTACCGGTGACGATCTGCTCGGCGAGCAGCTTGCCGGTCGCGGGCCCGAGGACGATGCCCCACATGCCGTGGCCACCGGCGACGTAAACACCAGCCGCACGTGTGGCGCCAACCAGCGGCAGCCCGTCCGGAGTCACCGGGCGCGAGCCGACCCACTCGTCGTGTCGATCGTCGAGGTTGACGCCCTGCATCAGCGCGCGTGACTGGTTGATGATCGCCTGGATGCGGCGTGGCTGGAGCAGCTCGTCCGGGCCGCGAAACTCCATCGTGCCGGCGATGCGGAAGCGCCCCTGGTACGGCGTGCACGCGATGCGCTGCACCGGCAGATAGAGAGGATGCGTCGCTGGCTCATCAGTGTCAACGGTGAACGAGTACCCGCGTCCCGCCTGTACCGGCACCTTCACTCCGAGCTTGCGCGCGAGTTTCGGCATCCATGCTCCCGTGGCGACGACGACCGAGTCGGCCGAGAGGCGTTCGCCGTCTGCAAGAGTCACGCTCGGCGAACTCCCGCCACCGACGTCCACCACATTGGCGTCTGTGCGCAGCGTCGCACCGCGAGCGACCACAGCATCCGCCAACGCCTGCACGAAAGGCCCCGGCTCGAGGAACCGCTGCCCATCGAGCCGGTATACAGCTTTCACGGCATCTGAGAGCATCGGCGCCAACTCGCGTGGATTCTCAAGACGCTCCAGAGGAACTTCTTGGCCGTGCCGCGCGACCCCTTCGATTTCACGCCGGAAGGCCTTTGAATACGCATCGTCGGTGAAGCCGATGATGAACGGGCCTTCCTTGGTCCACGAATCGACGCCGCCGTCGGTTAGTTCGTCGAAACTCTCCAGTGCGATCTTGTCGATCGGGGTGAGCGCCGCCATTGTGCGATCCCACGCACGCTGGGTGCCGTGCGCAGCGAAGCGAGCGAGAAAGCCCCAGAGTCGGGCATCCACTCGAAACGGCACGTGCAACGCAGCATCCGGATCGATCAATGCTTTCGGGCCGTACGTCCACAGGCTCGGGTCAGCGAGCGGGATCGCTTTGCCCGGCGTCAACCAGCCAGCATTGCCCCAGGACGAGCCGGCGGCGACCCCCGCGCGATCGAGGATCGTGACTTCGACACCCTTTTCCTGCAGATGCCATGCGGTGGCGAGTCCGACCATGCCCGCGCCGATGACGATTGAGTGCGCCATTGCAACCTCCATAGAACAGTTGAGGTTAACGATGACAGAATCGCGTAGCGAAACAATGAGATCGATAGGAATCCTCGGTATATCGTGATTGTGCAGAAGAATCTTCTGCATGACAGGAGTTTCTCTCATGCCAGACACAGAATCTTCGCCGTACGACGACCTTGATCGTATTGATCGCGCCATCCTCGCTGAACTCGAGCGCGACGGGCGTGCGTCCAACGCCGATCTCGCGCGTCGAGTGGGCGTGTCAGAATCCACCTGCCACAAGCGAATGCGGGCTCTCGTGAGCTCCGGCGCGGTCGTTGGATTCCGCGCCGAAATCGACCCCGCAGCCCTCGGCCTTCACCTCGAAGCTCTCATCACGATTCGTCTGCAGGCACACGCCAGGGGCGGCCTTCGTCGGTTCCAGCGCGAACTCGAATCACTCCCGGCGACGCGCCACGTGTACTTTCTTGCCGGTGATCGCGACTTCCTTGTGCATGTCGCCGTGCGCGACGCGCAGGCGCTGCGTGAACTCGTGGCCGACACCATCAGCGTGCGTGAAGAGGTTGCCGGCACGACAACGAGCTTGATCTTCGAGCACGCCCCGCGTCGGCACACGTAAGGGGCATCTGGTCGTTATCGCGGGGCTGCCGCGAGTAGGGCCGGGTGTGGCGGGGGTCGCACTTGGTCGCTGCCGCACGGGCGGGGGTCGCACTGGGCCGCTATTTCGTGAAATGACGACCAACTCCGACACCTCGCGTGGCGTCAGGCCCGCACGAGTGACGGGTGGCCACACCATCGACCACGGCCCCGGCGCCATCAGCCCGTAGGCTGTAGCCGTGCTTCTCAGTGACCGCGACATCAAAGCAGAACTCGCATCCGGCCGGATTGGTCTTTCTCCACACGAGCCGGAGATGATCCAGCCATCGAGCATCGACGTGCGCCTTGACCGGTATTTTCGTCTCTTCGACAACCACAAATACCCCTTCATCGACCCGGCGGAAGATCAGCCTGAACTCACCCGCCTCATCGAGGTAAAGCCCGACGAGCCGTTCATCCTGCACCCCGGTGAATTCGCGCTCGGAGCGACTTTCGAGCAGGTCAGCCTTGCCGATGACATCGCCGCGCGGCTGGAAGGGAAAAGCTCGCTGGGACGGTTGGGGCTCATCACGCACTCCACGGCCGGGTTCATTGACCCCGGCTTCACCGGTCACGTGACGCTCGAGCTCGCAAACGTTGCGACGCTGCCGATTAAGCTGTGGCCCGGGATGAAGATCGGCCAGCTCTGTTTCTTCCGGCTCACTTCGCCCGCCGAGAACGCCTATGGCTCTGGCCCGTACGGCAACCGTTATCAGGGGCAACGCGGGCCGACGGCATCCCGTTCGTTCCAGAATTTCCACCGCACCGACGTGGGCAACATCGATGTCGGGTCTCTCGGCGGCTGATTCACAACCGGATGCTATCGGCGACACGCACACGTAGGATCAGAGCGTGAGCGGTGAAAATATAGAGGATCCGCAGGGTTCCGTCGAGGATGGCACGACGGATGCGCCCGAGTCCGCGGCCGGATCGCCCGAGCCGTCGGCCGGCGCTAGTGCTCCTCCCATGCCGGGCGTAGAGTCATTCGCTGTCCCGGCACCGGAGACGGTCGCGATTCCGGATGCCGACGCGGCCATCGAAGGTTTCGAGGTACCGCCGCCACCCAAGTTCGGTGCAGCGCCGCCACCTTCCG
>DQHP01000022.1 GCA_003524435.1 Microbacterium sp. | reverse complement strand
GCGGGCAGTGACGATCAGCGCCTGGGTCACCGTCGTCGTGTTCGGCGGGTTCGCGATGCTGCCGGTGTACTGGTTGCTCGCTACCTCGCTCACGCCGCGAACCGAGGTCTTCGCCTACCCGCCGAGGCTGTTCCCCAGCGAGATCAGCTTCGACGCGTACCTCGCGCTCGCGAACAATCCCGCGCTGTTCGGCTATCTGCGCAACAGCATCATCGTGTCGATCATCACCGCTGTGCTGTCAGTGATCGTCTCGGCGTACATGGGCTACGCGTTCTCGAAGTTTCGCTACCGCGGGCGCCGCAGCCTGATGTACTTCGTGCTGGCCTCGCAAATGTTCCCGCAGGCACTGCTGCTAATCACGCTGTACACCGTGTTCTCGGCTTACGGGCTGCTGAACACCTACGCCGCCCTGGTGCTCTCGTTCACCACCTTCACTCTGCCGCTGTGCGTATGGATGCTGAAGGGCTTCTTCGACACGATCCCGGACGACCTCATCGAGGCCGCACACGTCGACGGCGCCTCACGCATGCGCATCATCCACTCCGTGGTGCTGCCGCTCGCCGCACCGGGCCTCGTCGCCGCTGGCCTGTTCGCCTTCGTGCGCGGATGGAACGACTTCGTCTTCGCGCTCACGCTCGCCGGCCCCGACAAGCAGACCCTGCCCCCGGGCCTGGTGAACACCTTCATCGGCGAAGCATCCACAGCCTGGCCGGAGTTGATGGCGGCATCCCTCGTCGTCTCCCTGCCGGTCGNNGCCATCGCATTCATCGCTCTGCAGCGCTTCCTCGTCGGTGGCTTGACCGCCGGCGCGGTCAAGGGCTGAATCCCACGCCCCATCTCCCACCCCTCGAAGAAGAGAGAATCATGTCCCACTCCACCTCCCCCGTCTCACGTCGTCAGCTGCTTAAGCTGGCAGGCCTCGGCACGGCGGGTCTGCTGCTGGCCGGCTGCATGCCCACCGGCGGCGGCTCGACCGGCACCGCACCGAGCGCAGGTGAATCCTTCGCCCCCGGGAAGTTCACGGCGACGGACTTCAAGTTCTCGAGCTGGTCGCTGACCGAAGAAGCAGCCGCTCCCGCTATTCGAGCGATGCTCGAGGGCTATCAGAAGAAGAGCGGGGTCAGCATCGAGGAGGTCTCGTTCCCATACAACGAGTACTTCAAGCAACTGATGCTGCAGGTGCGCGGCGGACAGTTCTCCGGTGCCGCACACGTCGATGTCGCCTGGCTGGCGTCGCTGGCCGCCCTCGGCAAGTTGCAGGACGTCTCACCGTTCACCAAGGACCGCGGGTACACGGCGTCGGCGCTCGAGGCAGCGCAGTTCGACGGAAAGCAGTACGCCTTCCCATGGACCATCGGCGCCATTGGCCTGGTGACCAACTCCGAGCTGATCCAGAAGGCGGGCATCGACGAGTTCCCGGTCACGATCGACGAGTACGAAGGTGCGCTGAAGAAGCTCAAGGGCCTGGGCAACGGCCTGATCCCCTATGCCGCATCGACCAAGGCCGCGCAACTAAAGGACGTCCTGATCTGGATGGAGACCTTCGGCAGCCCGCTGGTGCAGGACGGCAAGGTCACCATCGGCGATGACGCGAGCGTCGAAGCCGTCACCTGGTACAAGTCGCTCTACGACCAGGGACTCATCGCCCCGGATGTCGATCGCTTCGACTCCCGCTCGCTGTTCTCGCAGGGGCGCACCGCGATCTATGACGACGCGCCGGTGGGACGCAACTCGGTGGTGAAGGACTCCCCGGATGCGAAGCTCGGCGAGAAGATCGTCTCCGAGTCGCGTCCCGTTCTCAAGAAGGGCGACACACCACGCGCACTGGTCTGGGGTGGCGCGATCGTCGTCGTCGGTGGTGCTGGAGATGACGCCACCGCCACGGCCGCCGAGTTCGGGCAGTGGGCGACGAGCGATCTGGATGCTGTGCTCGCCGACTATGACGTGCGCGGGCTTCCCCCGGTGACCGAAGAGGCTCAGGCCGCCGACGCTGTCACGTCCGACGCCTTCGGCGCGCGCTTCGCCGAGAAGATCACCGCGACCGCCACCGTCAACCCGTTCTGGCAATACCCCGAATACGCGCAGGTCGAGTCGGCGATCGCGGAGCGCGTGCAGGCGGTGCTCGTCGGTCAGCAGAGCCCGAAGGACGCCATGGCTCAAGCCGGCGAGGCAGCACAGAAGCTGATCGGCTGATGGGCCGCTCTGTGAAACGCGCGGCGAGGCTTCTCGCGACCGCAGGTGTGCTCACGACCATGGCCACTGCTCTGGTTCCGTCCGCGAGTGCGGCCGAACCCGCATACGAGATCGAGACGGTCCCGGTGACGGTTGACGGATCGAACCAGTCCGGCTGGTGGAACCCGCTGACCGTCGTAGGCGACACGGCGTACTTCGCGTACAACGCGCCCGCGGGAGCCAGCCGGCACGAAGTGCATCTGGCGTCTCGCGCGGCGGATGGCGAGTGGAAATCCGGCTGCCTGCGAGTCGCCGGCGGCGCCTGCGCGAACTACCTCAACGACAACGGGCACAACCAGCCGTCGATCGCGATCGACGGCGACGGCGACATCCATGTCTTCGCGTCGATGCACCACGAGGACTGGAACTACTTCCGCTCCACGACTCCGGGCGATGTCACCTCCCTGGTCGAGGTGAGCGAGGAGATGCCGGATGCGGGATCGACGATCTCGTACCCGATCACCTCGGTCGGCCCGGACGGCGATGTCTGGCTGATGGTGCGCACCGGACCGGATTCCCTGGCGCGTCGCGACGGTGTGCTGTACCGCTACGACCTGGATGCGCAGAGCTGGGCACGCGAGACGGTGATCGCCTCTGCGACGAATTACTCGGTGTACCCGGATGATCTCATCGTCGATGAGAACGGCCTCGTGCACGTGCTCTGGGAGTGGCATGCGTGGGCGGCCGGTCCCTACCGCCACCTGGGCTCCTACGCCTTGTGGAACCCGCTGACCAGGTCCTTCACCGACGTCGCCGGCGGTGCGCTGCCGACGCCGATCAACCCGACCACGCCGGGTCCGGTGATCTTCCAGCCTTTCACGGCGGACGAATCGATGAGCAGCACGACACCAGCCGTGCAGACAGCGAAGATGGCCGTGCAAGACGGCGCGCTACAGGGCGTGACCTACCGCTATTCGGCGGCAGGATCGACGCTGTTCGATCTGAAGTGGGCGACCTGGGACGGATCCGGCTGGAACCAGAACACGGTGATCGACGCCGCAGCCCTCGGCAGCGGCGTCGCCACGATCGCCACCATGGACGCCACCTCCTTCGGCTCGACGACCCGGCTCTACGCCGCGCTGTCTGTGCAGACCTGCGATGCCACCCGGAGTCAGGTCGTCATGCTCGAACAGGCACAGGGCAAGACGGAGTGGGCGGCCTCGGCGATCGGCGAGCCCCTCGCGGGCCAGCAGCGGCTACGAGCGA
>DQHP01000177.1 GCA_003524435.1 Microbacterium sp. | reverse complement strand
CCATCCCCACGACCGCACCTCGAGCGCGGCCGGGGGCGACGAAGCATCCAGGTTTGTCACACCCGTGCGGTGGCCGTTCGCCCAGACGCGAAGCGGTTCAGCGCCCCTGTGCTCGCAAGGCCGCGGGCGATCAGCCATGCCCCAAGGCCTGCAAGAACGGCGCCGGAGATCGTGGTCGAGGCGATGTAGACGCTCGTAAAGAGCACGTCGGCGCCCGGGTACCAGAGGATGCGGTCATTGATGCCGCACGCAACACCCGCGCCTGCTCCCGCAAGGATCGCGACGGGCAATCGCCACACACCATAGAGGAAGAGGAGGAAGATCAACTCAGCGCCGAGTCCCTGCACAATGCCGGATGCGATCGTGAGCGGCCCCCACTGATTACCAATGAGCGCCGAGATGACGGCGGCCACAAGCTCGGTGTAAAGCGCGGCCCCCGGCTTGCGGATGATCAGGCCACCCAGCACACCGGCGAGAAGCCAGGGTCCGGCGAGGAGGCCTTGCAGGCCCGGAAGCAGCGGCTTCAGCAGGGTGCTTGGTGCTTCGTATCCGACGTTCCAGAACAGAAAGATCACCGCACATGCGACGGCGATCACACTGGCGACGACGATATCAACGACCCGCCAACGCCATAGTTCAGGACGGCGAAGCCCCTTCGCAGCGGTATCCGAAGCGGACGTGGTTGTACTCATCATGAGCTCCTCCCTGCGCTGGCATGACCCAGATCAGGTTCAACGGTCGAAGCGCTTTTCGCTCCCTCTCAGCCCGGCTCGCGGACTCCCGTGGTTGTGAAGACGATCATACCCGCCCCGTGATGGCGAAGCGAGACCGCGCACAGACCCGTTGGATTCGATAGCGTATGCAAGTGACCTCTGACGATGCGACGCCCGATACGGGCACGCTTACCCGGCGCGAACTGCGCACGCGCACGGGTCCCACCGCCATGCGAACCCCGGTGCTGCCGTTCGGTAATACCGCGAAGCCGACGGATGCTAGCAAGCAGACCGATACGGATGCCGTAGGAGAACCCGCCGAGTCGGACGAGACTCCCGAGCTCAGCGAGCCGGATGCCGACGAATTATTGATCTTTGACGGCGTCGCCGACGACAACAATGACGACGACGACGATCATGCCGACGACGTCGGGGATGCGACCGACAGCGACTCCGCGCTCGAGTCCACTGCCGTAGAAGCGACGTGGGCTGACGCGGAACGCCCGGCAACAGCGTTCACCTGGATCGATGCCGACGAGGTAGAGGAGAACACCCGTCCTGCCGAACTCGACGCGACGATTGCGCGCGAAGCGGGCCCCGATCTCCTCGCCGAGGCCCAGTTGCGCCCGGCCCTATTACGCCCGCGCTGGCTCGTGCCGCTCGGGACCGTTACCACGCTTGCCATCGCGTATTCGGTGACCATGCTTCTGTGGCCGTTGCACGCCGTCGCGCCGACCGTCGAGGCAGTCGATTTCGAGACCGTACCCGCCGTCGCCTCGGCACCGGTATGGCCCACCGCCGGAAGCGCCGGAGTGAGTGTCGAGGGCATCTCATCGGTTGCGTCAACACCGAATGCCGCATCGATCGCCAGCCTGACAAAGGTCGTCACCAGCCTGATGGTGTTGGACCGGATGCCGTTGCAACCGGGCGAGCAGGGGCCAGAGTTCCACTTCACCCAGCGTGACAGCGCGGACTACTGGAGCTACCGCCGTGCAAATCAGTCGTCCCTCGATGTTCCCGTTGGCGGTGTACTGACCGAATATCAGATGTTGCAGGGCACGTTGCTCGGCTCTGCCAATAACTACATTGACCGCCTCGCCCGGGAAATCTGGGGCTCCGACACACAGTTCGCTGAGGCAGCTACCGAATGGCTGGCTGACCGCGGGCTCTCCGGCATCACCGTGGTGACACCAGCCGGATTCGATGAGGGCAACGTCGCTACTCCGGAAGCACTTCTGCGCCTCGGAGAGCTCGCGATGCAGAATCCGGTATTCGCCGAGATCGTCGGAACGGCAAGTGCGGAGATTCCCGGGGCCGGCACCGTCACGAACTCCAACGGCATGCTCGCCGACGAAGGTGTGATCGGCATCAAAACCGGCACCCTCGTGGGATGGTGTCTCCTCACGGCCAAGGACGTCACGATCGGCGACACTTCGGTGCGACTTACCACGGCAGTCCTCAACCAGGGCAGCAACGATGAGCGCCTGGCTGTGACGCGATCACTCTTCGCTGAAGTTGAAGCGTCGCTGGCTGCGACCGCACCGGCAGTGCCTGCTGGCACCGTCGTCGGAGAGGTCAGCAGCCCCTGGGGCGCGCTCGTCGATGTTGTTGTCGATGAAGACGCGTCAGTGCTGCTGTGGAACGGCGCCGCTGCCGACGCCAACGTGACATTTGATCTGGAAGATCAACGAGACGAAGGCGCCGAGATCGGCTCACTCGATGTGAAGGGCCCCGTGGATGCGACGTCCGTCGGCGTTTCCCTCGCTGAAGAGATTGCCAGCCCCAGCCCGTGGTGGCGGCTGACGCATCCGATTGAGCTGCTCGGGTTCGCTCCGGCCGACTGATCGCTGCCGGCCGGAGCGTCGAACTCAGAGCCCTGCGCGCTCTTGCGCCTCAGCTTCTGCCTCAGGCGTCAATTCCTCGTCACCGGTGGTGACAACCGGGACACTGCCCGTCATCGCTTCCTCCGCGTCGATATCGGTCGCGGCCTGCTCGAACTGCGACTGGTATAGCCGCCAGTACGCACCCTCTGCCGCGATGAGCTCGTCATGCGAGCCCTTCTCCACGATGTCGCCGTGCTCCATCACCAGGATGAGATCGGCGTCACGGATCGTCGACAGACGGTGTGCGATCACGAACGAGGTACGCCCCTGGCGCAGCGCCGCCATAGCGTGCTGCAGCAACAGTTCCGTGCGAGTGTCGACGGCGCTGGTCGCCTCATCCAGAATCAGGATCGACGGCTTCGCCACAAACGCTCGCGCGATCGTGATGAGCTGACGCTCACCCGCGGACACATTCGCTGCATCCTCTTCGAGAACCGTCTCGTAGCCCTCCGGCAGGGAGTGCACGAACCTCTCGACGTAGGTCGCCTTCGCGGCGTCGAGCACCTCTTCGTCCGTCGCACTCGCGCGACCATACCGAATGTTCTCCAGGATGGAGCCCGCGAACAGCCACGGATCCTGCAACACCATGCCTGTGCGCGAGCGCAGGTCAGAGCGGGTGAGATCAGCAATGTTCTGGCCATCCAGCAGGATGCGACCACCGCTGAGCTCGTAGAAACGCATGATCAGGTTCACCAGCGTGGTCTTCCCCGCGCCGGTGGGCCCGACGATCGCAACCGTCTGACCCGGCTCAACTCGGAAGGAAAGGTCTTTGATCAGTGGACGATCCGGAGTGTACGAGAATGCGACGTTCTCGAACTCGATGACGCCCTTACCCTCCACAAGGGCAGGTGCATCCTCAGCATCCGGATCTTGCTCATCGGCATCGAGGAAGTCGAACACGCGCTCCGCCGATGCAGTGCCCGACTGCACAACAGCCGCCATTCCACCCAACTCCGACAGCGGCTGTGTGAACTGCTGCGAGTACTGGATGAACGCCTGCACGTCGCCGAGGCGCAGCTGGCCACTCGCGACCATCAGCCCACCGAGCACGGCGATGCCGACGTACGTCAGGCTGCCGATGAATGTCATGCCGGGCATGATGATTCCAGACAGGAACTGCGCCTTGAAGCTTGCCTGATACAGCTCTTCATTCTCGGCCTGGAACTTGTCCAGCGCGTCTTTCTCCCGCCCATACACCTTGACCAGCGCATGACCGGAGAATGCCTCTTCTACGCGAGCGTTGAGGCGCCCCACCTTGCGCCACTGCATGCCGAACGCCTTCTGCGACCGCGGGCCGATAACGCCGAAGATGACGCCCATGAGCGGCAGCGCAACCAGCGCAACCAGAGCGAGCTGCCACGAGATCGAGAACATCATGAACAGCACGCCGATGACCGTCAGCACCGCCGTGAGCGCACCGGACAGCGACTGCTGCATGGTCTGGGTGATGTTGTCGATGTCGTTGGTGACGCGCGAGATGAGCTCTCCGCGCTGCACCTTGTCGAAGTACGACAGCGGCAGTCGGTTGATCTTCGCTTCGACGTCTTCACGCAGTCGCCACATCGCACGGACCATTATCACGTTGATCACGTAGCCCTGGATCCAGCCCAGCAGAGCCGCACCAACATAGATGGCGAGAACGGCGATGATGATCCACCGCAGCCGTTCGAAATCGATGCCCGCGCCGACTTGGAAGTCACTGAACGCGGCCACCATATTGGCGAAGTCGTCTTGACCCTGCGCCCGGAGCATGTCGACGACTTGTTCCTGTGAAGTCCCGAGAGGAACGCCGTTGTCGGCAAGAGTCTTCGAGATGAAGCCCTCATAGATGATATTGGTCGCCTCGCCGAGCACCTTGGGTGCGGCGACCAGGAGCACGACTCCGATCGCGCCGAGGATCGAGACGAAGACGAGCCAGAGCGCTGAGGGCTTCAGCAGCCCGAGCATCCGCCCAAAGCTCTTGCCGAAGTTATCGGCCTTGCCGGGTGCAGGTGCGTCCCATCCCCCGGCCTCTAGACGTGCGGCGTCGGCGAGCTCTGCCTCGTACTGTTCTTCTGCGGTGAGCTGCTCAGGCGTGCTCATGCGTCTACTCCCAGCTGCGACTCGACGATCTCGCGGTACGTCTCATTTGATTCGATCAGTTCTTCGTGAGTTCCGAGACCGACCATGGTTCCACCGTCGAGGACGACGATGCGATCCGCATCCGTGATCGTCGATACGCGCTGCGCGACGACGATTTTGGTCACCCCCGGAAGCTCTCGCCACAGCGCCTGTCTGAGCCGAGCATCCGTCGTGAGGTCAAGCGCCGAGAACGAGTCGTCGAAGACGAGGATCTGCGGCTGGTGCACGATCGCCCTCGCGATCGCGAGGCGTTGGCGCTGGCCACCAGAGACGTTCGTGCCGCCCTGTGCGATGCGTGATTCGAGGCCATCTGGCATCTCTTCGACGAAGTCGCGCCCCTGCGCGATCTCCAGCGCATGCCAGAGATCTTCGTCCGTGGCCTCTTCGCGGCCGTACCGCAGGTTGGAGGCGACAGTTCCGGTGAACAGGAAGGGACGCTGGGGAACGAGGCCGATGCTCTTCCACAGTGCCTCGACGTCGGCGTCTCTCACGTCGGCGCCGCCGACGCGCACGATACCGCCGGTGACGTCGAAGAGCCGAGGGATGAGTGACACAAGTGTGGTCTTGCCGCCTCCTGTCGACCCGACTATCGCAACCGTCTCACCCGGGTCTGCCCGGAAAGTGATGCCGTCCAGCACCGGCGACTCTGCACCGGGGTAGGTGAACTCGACATTATCGAATGCGACGGCGCCGGGAGCGGGGAATGTGGTGACGCCGTTCTCTGGACGCTCCATCCCGGCCTCCGCGTCGAGCACCTCACCGACGCGCTCGGCAGAGACCGCCGCGCGCGGGATCATGATCGCCATGAAGCTCGCCATGATGACGCCGCCCATGATCTGGCCGATGTACTGCATGAAGGCGAATAGCGTGCCGACCTCAACGTTGCCCTCGTTGATCTCGATGCCGCCGAACCAGATAACGGCGACGACGGTGACGTTCAGCACCAGCATGAACAGGGGGAAGAGCAGTACGAAGAGCGAGCCGATCTTGCGCCCAAGGATCATGAGGTCGGTGTTCGCGTCGCGGAAGCGCTCTTCTTCGATGGGCTCGCGCACGAAGGCGCGGACAACCCGCACACCGGTGAGCTGCTCACGCATGATGCGGTTGATCGCGTCGAGCTTCTTCTGATTACGGCGAAACAGTGGCACCATTCGGCCGACGATGATGAGGGCGAGGATCAGCAGCGTGGGTACAGAGACTGCGATCAGCCAGCTGAGCCCGACGTCCTGCTGGACAGCCATGATGATGCCGCCGATAGCGAGAAGCGGGGCGGTGACGAACATCGTCGCGCCCATCATCGCCAGCATCTGCACCTGCTGCACGTCGTTGGTGTTACGGGTGATGAGCGAGCCAGCCCCAAATTGCGAGACCTCCCGCTCTGAAAAGCCACTCACGCGTGAGAAGACGTCATTGCGGATGTCACGCCCGATGCTCATGGCAGCTTTCGCTGCGAAGTAGGTCGCGATGATCGCGGCGAGGATCTGACCGAGTGAGACAGCCAGCATGAAGGCGCCGGTGCGCCAGATGTAGCCGGTATCGGCCTGCGCAACACCCTTGTCGATGATGTCGGCGTTCAGCCGGGGCAGGTAGAGCGTGGCGAGCGCACTGGCGAACTGGAAGACCAGCACTCCGAGCAGCAACCAGCGGTACCTCGAGAGATAGCGGACGAGGAGTTTTCCGAGCATGAAAGTGTCCTTGTGGGAGAAAGGGCCGAAAGAGCCACAAGACAGAGTGCCATGAAGTTCCGACATTGGAAATGGCTAGATCGGATTATCCGCTCAGGGCGAAACAATCTGCAGGTCAACCCGCATTCTTCGTTCGAACTTGGTACCTAATTCTGCACCCGGGACAACAACCCCAGGGTCGGTCCTCAGTCGAACAGCGCGACCTCTGGCACGTACGCGCGGGCAGCTGCCGTGGCATCCGGGGCCAGCTCGGCGATCGTCGCCGGTTTCCATTTCGGCGAGCGGTCTTTGTCGACCAACTGCGCGCGAATTCCCTCGACGAGGTCGGGATGATGCGCGCCGAACCAGAGCACCCGACGGTACTCCCCCTCCAGCGCGGCCCGCAGATCGCCTTCGCGCGCCTCGCGGACGGCCTCCAGGGTGACGGCAAGGCCAGTCGGTGCCAGCTCGGTGAGCAGGGCGGCGGTGGCGGGTGCTGCGCCCTCTTGCCTTTCGGAGAGCCGCTGAGCGACCTCGCCGATGGTGTCCGCTGAGAAAACCTCGTCGATCCAGGCGCGCTCGGCGACCAGAGGAGAAGGCTCTGGCGTCTCGTCAAACAGTAGGACGAGCTCGGAGGGACTCGTCGGATCGGCCCGTTTTGCGAGCGCCTCGCGAAGCTCGTCCAGATGCGCGGACGGCACGTAGTAGTCCGCAAATCCTGCGTAAATAGCATCCGAACCGGACATCGTGGTTCCGGTGACACCGAGGTACTCCCCGATGCGCCCAGGAGCGCGCCCGAGCAGGTAAGTACCGCCCACATCGGGAGTGAAGCCGATTCTGGTTTCGGGCATTGCGAGCTTCGAGCGCTCCGTCACCACGCGAATGGCGGCGTGACCGGCAAGCCCGATGCCCCCGCCCATCGTCACACCGTCGGCGAAGGCGACAACCGGCTTCGGATACTCGGCGATCATGGCGTTCAGCGTGTACTCGGCACGGAAGAAATCGAGGGTGCGCTCCGGGTGTCCGGCGACGATCTCGTCATAGAGTGCGCGCACGTCGCCACCCGCGCAGAGCCCGCGCTCACCTGCCCCATCGATGAGAACAATGTCGATGTCCGAGTCGTGACGCCATGCCTCCAGCGCCGCGGTCATCTGTCGAATCATTGTGATGTTGAGCGCGTTGATTGCCTTGGGGCGATTCAACGTGAGACGACCAAGAGAACCCTCGGTGCGAATCAGGACCTCAGCTGCCGGATCAAAATCAGTCACGTAACCCACGTTACATCCGTCCGATCTGCGCACCGTGCGGGGGGTCAACACGAGATTCTGCGCGTTTTCCTGCAGGATAGAGAGAACGCCCATGTGAGAAAGGCCGCGGATGCCCGACGGACAGCTGATCGAGTTCGACCACGTGACGAAGCGCTTTGGCGCTGTCGCCGCTGTGGCGGACTTCTCCGCGCGCGTCAATCCTGGCGTCGTCACCGGATTCCTCGGGCCGAACGGGGCAGGCAAGACCACGACTCTACGGATGCTGCTCGGACTTGAGCGCCCGACAATCGGCACGACCAAGATCGGTGGCAAGCGCTTCTCGGAACTGCGCCACCCTGCCCGTGTCATCGGCGCCATGCTCGAAGATCCTGGCTTCCGTGCACGCCGCAGCGTTGAGCGGCACCTCATCGTCGCTGCGAAGTCGAACGGAGTAGAACTCTCTCGCGTCGGCGAACTCATTGCTTTCGTCGGTCTCAGCGATGACGTCGACACTCGCATCTCAGCCCTCTCGCTCGGAATGCGCCAGCGGCTCAGTGCCGCGACCGCTCTGATCGGCGACCCCGGCGTGCTCGTTCTCGATGAGCCGGCGAACGGCCTCGACCCCGAGGGCATCCGCTGGATGCGCACACTGATTCGTGGCCTTGCCGATGAGGGGCGCACCGTGCTGGTGTCGTCGCACGTGCTCTCAGAGGTCGAGCAGACCGCCGACGAGATCCTCGTCATTGCCCACGGTGAATTGAAGTTCGCCGGCACGATGGAAGATCTCGCCGACCCCAACAGCGGACCCGTCGTCGTTGACGCGGCCGATCGCTCAGCGTTGTCGAACTCCCTGCGCGAGGCAGGATTTGAATTCGAGGTGCTGCGCTCCGGCCTCACCGTGCGCGGAAGCGACGCGGCCACGATCGGCAGCCTCACTGCTAGCGCTGGCGTCGCGCTGACCACACTGCAGCAGCGCGGCCCGACGCTGGAAGACGTCTTCCTTGACCTGGTGAATGACCGTTACGTGCGTGCCGCGGCATCGGATGCTGTCGCCCCAGTTCCTGCGCCTGTCGAGGCTGATGCGGGGTCGGAAGAGGGCGTTGAGCCTGTCGGTGCTGGTGTTGAGCTCGCTGAGGCTGGTGTCGAAGCCGCAGCCGCAGTGGGTGCCGAGACCGCTGAGCCTGTCGAGTCACCTGAGCCCGTCGAGACGACCTCCGAGGCTTCCGACGCTGCCGATTCTTCCGAGCCCGGCGCCGAGCCTGCTGGCGCCGAAACCGACGTTGCCGAAACCGACGACACTGAAGCCGACACCGCTGCAGCCGAAGAAGACCCGGCCACCAGGTCGATGGGAAATATCGCGGGCCTCTTCCAGCCCGCTCCCGCGTCGCC
Source organism: Microbacterium sp. (assembly GCA_003524435.1). GTDB lineage: Bacteria > Actinomycetota > Actinomycetes > Actinomycetales > Microbacteriaceae > Microbacterium. The sequence continues at coordinate 1,224 of DQHP01000177.1, read as the reverse complement.
CGAAACGGCTGACTCCGACGAGGTGCCGAATCTCGTGGATGCCTCTCAAGAACAAGAACGGCCGCTCCCCGGCATCACTGGCCTTGCTGCTGTCGCAAGCCTGTTTGCCAATCCGGCACCAGCCGACGAGAGCCAGAGCGACGACGGCATCCACCCCGATGACAACCAGAGCGAGAACGGCCAGAGCGACGGCAGCCCGATTGGCGCGGTACCCGGAGCGGAGGATGACGCTCCCGAGCACACCGATGACCACGGGCACGATGACGATGACGATGACCTCGACGAGACTCGTGTGATTGACGTCGTCCCCACGGACGATTCCGGTGCCGAAGCCGAGACCACCTCCGAAGACGAGACCAGCCCGGAAGAGGAGTTCTTCTCCTCGTTCACCGACGACGAGCCCGCCCAGGCCGATGAGTCCGCCCAGGCCGATGAGTCCGAATCCGAGTCCGAGGACGCGGATTCCGAGCACGAAGAATCCGCTAGCGACGAGTCGGAAGAATCTCACTCACCGCACGAACAGCACTGACGTCACACCGGGCGCGGCCTGATCACCGGACGCTGGCGCCCCTTTGTCACAGGAACCGGCGCGGTACTCACGATCACTTCGACATCCGCTGGCTCATCTGTGACGTCCAGCCGCAGCGCCTGAGTCAGCGCGAGACCGTGCCGTGTGGTGAGCACGAGTCGCTGAAATTCCGGATCACCTTCGAGGTCAATCACAACGCTCGGCCGACGGCGTCGAATAAGCACAAAGTCAGTGGTGGCCGCAGCTTTCCAGGTGCCAGCGGCAAGGATGCTGGGAATGTGCGTCCCTGGGCCAGGAACGCCACGGATCCAGGTCCAAGCGTCATCTGTCAGCTGCACTTTGGTGATCGTGTCACGAGCGATCCGCAGGTTCTCGCGGCGGAACGCCGTCGCACGCTCAAGCGGAGACAGCACAACCTCAAGCTGCGTGTGATCCAGGAGCAACGTCACCATGCATCCAGTCTGCCAGCGTCACCCTGAAATCTGTCTGCGACTTCCTCACAGGACCACAACGATCGTGTTGTAAGGTTCCGCACCTTTTCCGCCGCATAACTCCGGAGAAAAGGGCAGATCCGGATGCCACGCGGCCGAACAAGACCGGAATTCTGAAATTTCTCCGGAGTTATGCCGGGGGCGGCAGCAGGCGCGCGGCGGACGGCGTAGGCCGGAGGCCGGAGGCGAGGCAAGTGGCCAGCA
>DQHP01000044.1 GCA_003524435.1 Microbacterium sp. | reverse complement strand
CCAGCGCGAGCCCGAGCAGCCAGACCAATGATGCTGCCACCGGACGCCCCGCGAGCGCACCGGTGATCGCGTCCGTGAGAAACCAGGCGAAAGCGATGACGACCGCGGTCTGCAGCATGCCGATCACCGCTGCGAGGGCGAAGAACCCCCGCGCGGCGCTGGCGTATCGCAGCAGTCTCGGGTCGACGGGTTTCATGTGTGCGCCGGTGCCCCTTCGATCGAGGCCCGCGTTACACGCTTGCGGAACACCCAGTACGTCCAGCCCTGGTAGAGAAGCACCAGCGGCATGGCGACCAGAGCCGTCCAGCTCATAATCTGCAGCGTGTACTCGGTGCTCGACGCGTTCTCGATCGTGAGGCTGTATGCCGCGTCGATTGTGGAGGGCAGCACATTCGGGAAGAGCGCGGCGAACAGCGTGACGACCGCGAACAGCGTGGTTGTCGTCCCGAAGGCGAACGACCATCCCTCGCGGTCACGCATGTTCATGACGATCGACAGCACCAGCGATACTGCGGCGAGCGCGGCCAGCACGAGTACGACGATGGAGAAGTGCACCAGCACGGTCCAGACCAGGAACACCGCCGCGACGAGAAGCGTCACAAGTCCCGCCCGGAACGCAAGCTGTCGAGCATCGCTGCGCAGCTGCCCGTCGGTCTTGAGCGCAACGAACGTCACACCGTGAGTAAAGAAGAGCAGCAGTGTCACGGTGCCGCCGAGCAGCGCGTATGGGTTCAGCAGGTCGAGCACGCTGCCGACGAACACGTGGCGCTCATCCAGCGCCACGCCTTGGATGATGTTCGCGAATGCCACACCCCACAAGAATGCGGGCACGGCCGAACCGATCACGATCATGCGGTCAAAGCGCGCCTTCCAACGCGCATCGTCGCGCTGATGACGGTACTCAAAGGAGACGCCGCGCAGGATGAGCGCCAGCAGGATGACGAGCAACGGCAGATAGAACCCGCTGAACAGCGACGCGTACCACTCGGGGAAAGAGGCGAACAGGCAGGCACCGGCGACGATCAGCCAGGTCTCGTTAAGATCCCAGATCGGACCGATCGTGTTGATGATCTGGCGGCGTGAGACGTCGTCTTTACCCAGGAAGGGCAGCGACATTCCGACGCCGAAGTCAAAGCCGTCGAGGACGAAATAGCCGACGAAGAAGAAGGCGATAAGCGCGAACCAGAGAGTTGCAAGATCCATTTCCTGACCTTCCTCAGTACACAGTCGACGGCAGTTGCGCCGATTCGTCGTGGGGTTGTTCAGTGGTGTCCGGCCCCTTCTGGGCGGCCCTGACGATGAGGCGTATCTCTACGACGGCGAGCGCCGCGTAGATCGCAGTGAAGGCGATAAGAGAGATCAGCACTTCGACTCCGCTCACCCCCGGAGAGACACCATCTCTCGTACTCATCAGCCCGAATACGATCCAGGGCTGACGGCCCATCTCGGTGAAGACCCAGCCGACGATGTTCGCGCCGAGAGCGAGAGGGAACGACCAGATCGCGATCTTCCACATCCACTTCGCCGGCGCCTTCTTCGCGTTCTTGCGAGTGACCCAGAGACCGACGAAGGCGATGAACGCGTGCAGCATGCCCAGACCGATCATCCAGCGAAACGCCCAGTATGTGATCCACAGCACCGGCGCGAAGTCGGTGATGCCGCTGTCGGCGAATTGCACGGCGTACTCGGCGTTGAGGTCATTGATGCCGTGCACACACGCATCGAGCGTGTGCGTAGACAGCAGCGACAAAAGATAGGGCACGCGAATTGAGAAAAGTTCGGACGTGCCATCCGGTGTTCCGAGCGTGAAAAGGCTGAACGAAGCATCCGCTCCGCACACCGTGTTGAAGGTCGCCTCAGCGGCGGCCATCTTCATCGGCTGGGCGTCGTACATGGCTAAGCCCAGTTGGTCGCCGGTGAGCGCAACTCCGGCGGTGGAAACGAGCATGCCCCACAGTCCGAACTTCAATGAGATGCGCATCGTGTCGATGTGCTGGCCGCGATAGAGATGCCAGGCCGAGACAGAGATGATGACACCCGCCGCGAACATGAGCGCACCGAAGATCGTGTGCGGGAAGGCAGTAAGCGCGACCGGGTTTGTCAGCAGCGCCCAGATGTCGACAAGTTCAGCCCGGTTGGTGACGGGGTTGTATTCGTAGCCGACGGGGTTCTGCATGAAGGCGTTGGCGGCGATGATGAAATAGGCCGAGAGGATGCTGCCAATCGAGACGCACCAGATGGTGGCCAGGTGCAGCTTCTGCGGCAACTTGTCCCAGCCGAAGATCCACAGGCCGATGAAGGTGGACTCGAGGAAGAAGGCCAGCAGGGCCTCCAGCGCGAGGGGCGCGCCGAAGACGTCGCCGACGAAGCGGGAGTACTCGCTCCAGTTCATGCCGAACTGGAACTCCTGCACGATGCCGGTCACCACACCGGCCGCGAAATTGATCAAGAAGAGTTTTCCGAAGAATTTTGTGAGGCGGAGAAAATTGTCATTCCCGGTCTTGTACCAAATGGTCTGGAGTACCGCGACGAGCATGGAAAGCGAGATCGTCAGCGGTACGAACAGAAAGTGGTAGACCGTCGTGATCCCGAATTGCCATCGGGCGATGATCTGGGCGTCCATGATGCGGACCGTACTACTGGGGGTAGTCAATTGCCTCTCGGCAACTAGGCTCTTCCCATGGCGATTCTGGGTGGGCTTGAGATGCGGATCATGGAGATCCTTTGGCAGCAAGAGAATCCCGTATCCGTGCGCGAGATCCATGAAGATCTGCTGAAGGACCGTACGTTGGCATACACGACGGTCATGACCGTGCTCGACCGGCTTGCCAAGAAGGGGATCACCCACCGTGAGCGGGAGGGCCGGGCCTGGCTCTACGTCGCCGGATTCACCCGCGCGGAACTCGTCGTCACCGCCATGCGGGAGGCCCTGGCCGACTCCGGACCGGAGGAACGGACCGCGCTCACCCGCTTTGCCCAGACCCTGCCGGGGCATCAGCAGGACC
>DQHP01000123.1 GCA_003524435.1 Microbacterium sp. | reverse complement strand
CTCGACGCAGTGCGCTCGGCGACCAGGCGAGCATGCTCGGCGCGGGCAAGCTTCACGGTCCGGCGTTGCTGCCCAGCGCGATGCTGCGCTTCGGAGAGGTCATCCCGTGCGGCGTCGAATGCCAGTCGTCGCCCGGTCGTAGTACTGCGGTGACGCATACCGACTACTGTAACGGCCCCGGCCGCCACGGCGGATGGCGCAATCCACCACCATTCGGCGAGCAGCAAGAAGGGGTCCACTGTCTCATGTTAACGGTCTGTCCGCCCCGCCTGGGCTGAGCCACCTCAACTTCTGCGGCCCAAATCAACTCTGGCGGCCACAACCCGAAGATGTGGCCGCCAAAATTGCGCATAGCCGCCAGAATTGCGGGGCTGACACACACTGCACATTCTGCGGCGATTCCGACCTATCCACATTCCCGCATTCTGCCCGTTCACGCCTTCCCCACAGGCAGCATTCTGGATCGCATGGACCTGACAAATTGGCTCACGACCCGCGGTGGTATCGCACATCGAGCGGATGCTGCAGAGCACGGTTTCACGCCCGGCCATGTCCGCGCGGCCATTCGCGCGGACATGGTACGCCGCATCCGCAGCACATGGATCGCCCTGCCCGGCGCCCTTCCTGAACTCGTCACTGCGGCCACGGCATCCGGGCGTCTGAGCTGTGTGTCACTTGCTCGTCGTCGGGGCTGGTGGATCCCTCCTGCTACCGACGCGCAACACCATCTTCAGGTCAGTCCGAACGCACACCGTCTGGTTAAGAACGTGGTGCTGCACTGGGCAAAGCCGTTGGTTGATCGAGGCGATCGCGTCTTAGAAGCATCCGTTGAAGACGCGCTTTCCCACATTGCACAGTGCCTTTCTTTTGAAGACGCTATGTCGGTGTGGGAATCCGCCGTCAAGGTAGAGCACGTCGATCTCGAATCTTTACGCACAGTACGTTGGCCGGATGCCAGTTCCCGCGCATGTGCGAGCGCCACCCGCGGCATGTCCGACTCCGGTCTAGAGACCATATTCGTCGTGCGGCTGAGCCCCTGGGGCATCCCGATGAGGCAGCAGGTCATGCTTGCCGGACACAACGTCGATGTTCTCATCGGTACTCACCTCGTCGTGCAGTTGGACGGATTCGCGTTCCACTCGTCCTCAGCTGATCGCACACGAGATGTACGACACGATGCTGAGTTACGGATGCGCGGCTACACTGTGCTGCGTTTCACATATGCGCAGATCATCCACGATTGGGACTACGTGGAAGCGACAGTCGCCGCCGCTATCGCGCGCGGACTTCATCTGAGCCCCGCCAAACATTCCCGTCGCGCATGAGGCACTCAACTTCTGCGGCCCAAATCAATTCTGGCGGCCACAACCCGAAGATGTGGCCGCCAGAGTTGCGCATGGCCGCCAGAATTGGTCGCCAGCGGGTGCAGAGTCGCTAGACCAGCGTCGCCTGCCAGGCCGCGTGCAACTGTGCGAACTTGCCGGTACCGCTGATGAGAGCATCCGGAGTGTCATCTTCGATGATCTGTCCGTGCTCCATCACCAGCACCCGGTCGGCAATAGCCACTGTCGAGAGCCGGTGCGCGATGATGATCGCGGTGCGGTCAGCAAGCAGCGTCTGAAGCGCGTCCTGGATGAGTCGCTCGGACGGGATGTCGAGGGATGCTGTGGCCTCATCAAGAATCAGCACCGCCGGATCGGCGAGGAAAGCCCGCGCGAACGAGATCAGCTGCCGCTGTCCCGCCGAAACGCGCCCACCGCGCTTGTTCACGTCGGAGTTGTACCCGTCGGGCAGTGCAGAGATGAACCCGTCAGCGCCCACGGCGCGAGCCGCCACTTGAATCTCTTCCAGAGTCGCATCCGGCTTACCGAGTGCGATGTTGTCGGCGACGGTTCCGCTGAACAGGTACGCCTCCTGCGTGACCATGACGATCGCACGCCGCAGGTCTTTCGGATGCAACGACCGCAGGTCTACGCCGTCGAGCGTCACCCGCCCGAGCGAGGGGTCATAGAACCGCGAGATGAGCTTCGCCAGCGTCGACTTTCCAGCACCGGTGGTTCCCACCAGCGCGATCGTCTGTCCGGCCGGGATGTCGAGCGAGAAGTTCGGCAGGATCGTCTTCTCCCCCGAGTACCCGAAGGTCACCTCGTCGAAGTTGACGTGTCCGCGCGATTCCCACAGGTCGATGGGCTTCTCAGGGTCCGGAACGGTCGGCACCTCGTCGAGCACGCCAGACACCTTCTCCAGCGCCGCAGTCGCGGACTGATACGAGTTCAGGAACATCGCAATTTCCTGCATAGGCGCGAAGAAGTTCCGCACATACAGCACGGCCGACAGGAGCACACCAACCGTCAACGCACCATCGGCAACACGGATGCCGCCCCACAGCACGACCAGCCCGAGCGTGAACGCAGCCACAGACATCAGACCGGGCTCGAAGGTACCGAACAGCAACATCGAACGGCGATTCACATCGCGGTAGTCGCCGGCGACCTTCTGGAACGCGACGTCGTTGCGTGGCTCTTTACGGAAGGCTTTCACCGCACGGATCCCCGTCATGGTCTCCACGAACTGCACGATGACCCTGGCGCTAATGACACGCGACTCACGGAAAATAAGCTGCGAGCGCGAATAGAACCAGCGCATGAGCATCACCAATGGGACGCCCGCAAGCAGCAGAATCACGCCGGACTGCCAGTCCCACACGATCAGGGCGATGAACGTGAACGCGCCGAACAGCACGCCGGAGACGAGGTTGTTCAGCCCCCCATCGAGCAGCTCCCTGATTGAGTCCAGATCGCTGGTCTGGCGCGAGATGATGCGGCCGGACGTGTATGTCTCGTGAAACTCCAGGCTCAGTCTCTGCGTGTGCAGGAAAATGCGCTTGCGAAGGTCGATGAGAACAGCCTGGGTGATGCGCGCCGCGACGACGACGTACCAGCCAATCAGCGCTGCCGCGGCAGCCCCCGCAACCAAATAGATGATGCCGATCATGAATGTCGGCATCCAGTTTGCGTTGTTGATGACCTGTGGCAGCGCCCAGTCCAGGCCGATGCTGATGAGGATCGGGCCCGCCACCTGCATCGCGGTGGAGAGGACGAGAACAATCGACGCGAGCACGATCTTCGCGCGCAGCGGCGACACGAGAGAGCCCAGCAGACGCAGCGAGCGCTGACGAATAGCGCGGCTTTCTTCACGCGTGTAGTTCGAACGGTCCTCGTCCTGAGTTCCGGTCAGTGTCGCACTCATGCCTGCACCTCCTTGTCTATGGTCTGCGCTTCTGTTGATCTCTGAGCCCTCCGTTGGGCGGAGTCTGCCGCTTCCTCAGCGGCGTCGAGATCTTCGTCGGTGATCACCGGAATCGTCCCGGTGCGCGCGGCTTCGTCCGCCTCAAGGCTGGAGATCACGTGGCGATAGTGTGTGCTGCTCTTCAACAACTCAGAGTGCGTGCCGACCGCGGTGATGCGGCCACGTTCCAGCAGCGCCACGCGATCGGCAAGTGCGACCGTCGAAGGACGGTGCGCGACGATCATCGCAGTCGTGTCGGACAGCACGTGGCGCAGCGCCTCTTCGACGAGCGCCTCGGTGTCGACATCCAGTGCAGAAAGCGGGTCATCGAGCACCAGCACCTTGGGATTGGCTGCCACCGCGCGTGCGAGCGCGAGGCGCTGCCGCTGGCCACCCGAGAGGCTGAGCCCCTCCTCGCCGATGACGGTTTCAACGCCATCAGGCAGGTCGTCGATGAAGCCAGCCTGAGCGACGCCCAGGGCTTCGCGCAGCACCCGCTCGCCCTCTTCGCTGTGAATGTCGAGTTCGGCGCGGCCGAGCAACACGTTCTCACGCACAGACGCCGAGAACAGTGTGGCGTCTTCGAAGGCCATGGCGATGTGCTGTCGCAGCTCAGTCAGTGGCAGGTCGCGCACGTCGACACCGTCGAGGGTCACTCGTCCGCCTGTGACGTCGTAGAGCCGTGTGGGCAGTGTCGTCAGGGTGGTCTTACCGCTGCCGGTCAGGCCCACAAGCGCCATCGTCTCGCCGGGTCGCAACACGAGGTCGATACCGTCAAGAAGATCGCGCTCTGCGCTTCCGGCATCCTGATACCGGAAGTGGGTGGCTTCAAAGGCGAGCTCGCCACGCGGCTCGGCGATGTGCACAGGCTTCTCCGGGTCGGTGATGCTGTTCATCTCAGAGAAGATGTCGAACACGCGGTCTGTTGCAGTGCGAGCATCCAGCATGAAAGAGAACAGGAAGCCGATCGATTCAATCGGCCACCGCAGCACTGTCGCCATCGCGAAGAATGCGAAGAGTTGCGCCTCATCGATGGCGCCCTGCGAGATTAACCAAATGCCCGACATCAAGCTGATACCGAACGCGATCTGCGGCATCAGATCGAGGAAGAACCACAGCGCACCGACCGAGCGTGCTTTACTGAGCTCCGTTTCGCGCAGGGTCTCGGCCTGACCGGAGAAACGGTTCAGGGCGTGCTTTCCGCGGCCGAAAGCCTTGAGCACGCGGATGCCGTGCACGCTCTCTTCGACGCTCGTTGCAAGGTCACCGGTTTGGTCCTGGCTGCGACGGGTCAGCACGCCGTAGCGCTTTTCAAACATGTACCCGCGGATCCACATCGGAATGCCGGTGACCAGGAAGATCACTCCCAGCAGCCAGTGCCAGCGAAACAGCAGCACCGAGCCAATGATGATCGTGAGGATGTTCACGACCAGCAAGATCATGCCGAATGACAGCCACCGGCGGATGAGGCCGATGTCCTGCATCATTCGGCTGAGCAGCTGTCCGGACTGCCACCTGTCGTGGAAGGCGACCGGAAGCGTCTGCAACCGCGAATACAGCTGCGTGCGCATGCGGTACTCGACCTCGGTGGCAGGTTTCAAAATGAACCAGCGCCGCAACCACACCATCACTGCCTCGCCGAGCCCCAGGGCGAGTACGGCAGCGGCGCCGACCGCGATGAGGCTGAACTCTCCTGTTTCGACGGGACCGCGCAGGATCTGCTCGAGCACAATCGGGATCATCAGCGCGATAACAGCAGCACCGAGCGCGCTGGCAGCGCCGCCGAGGAAGCGTCTGAAGACAGGCTTGACGAAGGGCGCGAGGCGCCACAGTGCGGCAGGAGTGGAGAGCGAAGCGGACGAAGTGGGCAGAGGCGAGGACGAAGACATGACTCTCAGACGAGTTTCGAAACGGAAGGAACTGCGCCGGGTGCGGCCGTGCTGCGGCGCCCGGTGGTGATGATTAGCGCGAGCTGTTACCCGAGATACGCCGGGGTCGAGCCAAGAACGGTGATCTGCGCAACGGCGATCGAAATCATGGTGTCCTCCTCAGGCTCGGCATCGTCGACCAGTCGGCGCGACAGCCTTTCAGCTTATGGTGATGAACCTGTGGAAGGCAAGACTCATTCCCGTGGCGTGTCTTGCCGGCTTCTCCACCTACTCAGGCGCGCTCGCGCGCGAGTAGTGATTCCTTCATGTTCAGCCCCCAGGCGAAACCACCGAGGGAGCCGTCGCTGCGCAGTACCCGATGGCATGGAACGAAGAGGGCCGGTGCATTGCGCGCGCAGATGGATGCCGCGGCACGCACCGCCCGTGGATTGCCCAGCGCGGCAGCGAACGAAGTGTAGGTCAGCGGCTCCCCCGGAGTGATGCCGCGTAGCGCGTCCCAGCCTGTCTGCTGCATCGCGGTACCGAACTGACGGACGCTCACCTTGTCTATGGCTCGGATATCGCCGGCGTAATACGCGTGGACGGCGGTAGCAGCATCCGTCTCGCCCTCACGAATTGCGGCCGGCCGGTTCTTCACCGCCAACCGGGCAACAATCTCGTCGTAGTCGGAGGTCCATCCTGAGGCAAGGACGCTCTGGTCTGCGTCAACGAGAAGAGTGAACGGGCCATCGGGGGTGCTCAAGGTCTGGATGAGAGCGGTCATGCGAGCTCCTTTTTGGTCTTCGTAATTCGTGGTGGGCGCACGGGCGCAGCCCGCCAGAGGTGCGCGGTGAGATAGCTGCGCCAGGGCGCTGTGCGTTCAGCCCAGGCCGTGAGCGGTGCAGGTGCGGCGGGAATTGCGGATGCCGCCGCCCCTG
>DQHP01000135.1 GCA_003524435.1 Microbacterium sp. | reverse complement strand
GAACCCGACGCAGATCGGCGACCCCCACCGGCCCGGCGCCGCGCAGCACCGGGCCGAGGATACGGGCTGTGGCGACAGCGTCCTGAATCGCAAGGTTGATACCGACACCTCCGGCCGGCGACATCGCGTGCGCGGAGTCCCCGATACAGAGCAGGCCCTCGACGTACCAGCGGCGCAGCCGCTTGAGACTCACCCGCAGCAGGTGCACGTCTTCGGCGGTCACAGTGGCGACAGCATCCGCCATGCGCGGCGAAATTCGCGCGATACGGGCGTGCATCTCCTCGACGTCATCCGTCGATCCTGTCCACGAGCCGGCGGGGATCACATGCGCGATCTGGAAGAAGTCATCCCGATCGATCGTGATGATCATGCCCTCGCCTGCTTGGATGAATGGGAACGTCTGTCCCGACCGTTTGGACAGCCGAAACCACAGCACATCCATCGCAGACGCACGCCCGACCGGCGTGAGTCCGACCGCCGCCCTGACAACTGAGTCACGACCGGAAGCATCGACGATCAGACGGCCTCGTACGGCGATATCGCCTTCGGGTCCGGCGCCGGTGACTCCGACGACGCGCTCCCCCTCGCGGGTCAGCCCGTCGATGCGGGTGGAGCGAATCAGGCGGAATCCCGGATGCTCGGCGCAGGCGTCTGCGATGAGATCAAGGAAGTCCCATTGCGGCATAAACGTCATAACTTTGCGTTTAGTGGGCAGGTGCGTGAAGTCGGCCAGGATCAGCTCGGTGCCGTTCCAACTGACCTGGACGCGCGGCATGTCGGCGTGCGGTCGGGTGAGGAACTCTTCGAGGAGCCCGAGTTCACTGAGCAACTCCTGGGTCGACGGATGAATCGTGTCGCCGCGGAAGTCGCGCAGAAAGTCCGCATGCTTCTCGATGACCGTGACCTCCAACCCGGAGCGCAACAGAAGCAGGGCCAGCATCAGGCCTGCGGGTCCGCCACCGACGATGACGCAGTCGGCCTCGTTCGGGGTGCTCATCTATCCAGCATCCCGCCGAACGCTTCGCTATGCGAGGGGTTCTGCGCGCCTATTCCTGCGGCGAGCGCCCTTCCATCGCCACACGCGTGACCGGCAGGGCCTCGGGGTGCTCCTGCTGCAGCCAGGTCATGATCTTCTCGCGCACGAGGCAGCGCAGATCCCACTGGTCATCGGAGTTCTTGGCCGAGATTTTGAAGCGCACGGTGACGTAACCGCCCTCGGATCCAGTGACGAGGACGTTTGCGGAGCGTCCGTCCCAGGCGTCGGAGGCTTCGATGATCTCCATGAACTTCGCCCGCACAGCATCCACAGGCACACGCCAGTCAAGGTCCATATAGACGGTTCCGAGGATCTTCTCCGACCTGCGGGTCCATGTCTCGACGGGGGTGGTGGTGAAATACGTGCACGGAATGATGAGGCGACGCTCGTCCCAGATATAGACGACGACGTAGGAGAGGTTGATCTCGCCGATCGTGCCCCACTCACCCTCGATGACGACGACATCGCCGACCCTGATCGAGTCGGTGAAGGCGATCTGAATCCCGGCGATGAGGTTTCCGAGAGTCGACTGGGCGGCGAGGCCCGCGACGATGCTGACGATACCAGCGGATGCCAGAACGCTGGTGCCAACTGCTCGCATCTCGGGGAAGCTGAACAGCACGATACCGATCGCGATGACCGAGATCAGCACCAGCGCGAGACGGTTCAAGATCGTCAGCTGTGTCTGACGACGTCGTGCCTCGGCGCTGGTGGAATCCAGCTTGGCGTCATACGACATCAGCCGCTCGATGCCGAAAGACACGAGGATCGATAACAGCCAGGCCGCAGTGATAACCGTCACGATGAAGAAGATCTGCGCGAGAACAGGCCACCACGGCTCACGGGCGGGGGCTGTCGCACCACACGCGATCCACAGCGCGATGACGAAGGTGAGCGTCGTCCACGGCGCACGAAGGCGCGCCTCGATCTCGGTCACCCAGGGCGCGCGTCGTCCGATACGGCCCAGCACCATCCTGGCAACGATCACCACAGCGGCGACGATGACGATACCGAGAAGAACGGCGACGAGGGTGCCGAGCCAGGAGCTCCACGAGATGCCGAAGATTGCGAGAGAAGCCATCTTCCCAGCCTAGGCGCGGGGGCGGGTAGCGGCGCAAGAGCATCACGCCCCCTTGCGCAGGCTGCGGGATCGTCGCAGTCTGGATGAATCGACTCTGAATGAACCGACGACGAATGAACCGACGACGACGTAGGAGCGAGCCATGACGCACAACGAACAGAAGATCGTCCCGAACCTCTGGTTCGATAAGAACGCGGAAGAGGCCGGTGAGTTCTACACGTCCGTCTTCCAGGGAGCGACGAGCATCGTCGGAGCACGGTATCCAGACCAACTGCCCGATTGGCAGCGCGACTTCGCCGGGCAGACGTTGACGGTCGACCTCGTCATCGACGGCTACCTGGTGACTCTGATCAATGCCGGTGACGAGTTCCGGCCGAATCCGTCGATCTCATTCATGCTGAACTTCGATCCGCTCTTCTTCGGCGGCGACGTCGATGCTGCGCGCACACGACTTAACGAGGTGTGGGCCGGCTTCGCGGACGGCGGCCAGGTGCTGATGGAGCTCGGCGAGTATCCGTTCAGTGCGCGCTATGGCTGGATCCAGGACCGCTACGGCGTCAACTGGCAGCTGATCCTCACCAATCCAGAGGGCGATCCGCGTCCGTTCGTGATCCCGCAGCTGATGTTCGCGGGACCGGTCGAGAACCACGCCAGGGAGGCGGCAGAGTTCTACGCCTCGGTCTTCAAAGATGCCGGTGACGAAGATGCCGGAGTCGGCTTCATCGCCCCGTATGCCGAAAAGACCGGACCTGCCGATGCTGGCAGCGTGATGTTCGGGGAGTTCCAGCTCGCCGGGCAGTGGTTCTCAATGATGGACTCAGCTGTCGAGCAGGATTTCACCTTCACCTGCGGCGTCTCGCTCGAAGTGCGATGCGAAGATCAAGCCGAGATCGATCGGCTCTGGAACGCGCTGTCGGCTTCGCCGGAGGCCGAGCAGTGCGGCTGGCTCGCCGACCGCTACGGCGTGAGCTGGCAGATCGTTCCAGAGAACATGGGCGAACTGATGGACCGACCGGGCGCCTTCGACAAGATGTCTGAGATGAAAAAGCTCGTCATCGCCGACTTCTGAGAGAGACTGGACGCATGGGATTGTTTCAGCAGGGACCGAAGGACGAGCAGCAGGATTGGACCGGTCTGCCGTCCGAACCGCTCGAGTCCAATACCGCCGACACGCTCGGCGCTGCACCATCGTTGGACCCACTCTCGGTCGGGCTTGGCGGGTCGGTCAGCTCAATTTCCTTCCCCGTGACGCCGCCGGCGCCGGATGCTGCGAGCACGAAGAATAGCGAACCGGAGGGCGACGAGTCTGTGGACGACGAGCCCGAGGGTGACGAATAGTGCCCACCGCTGAAGAAGCATCCAGGCTGCTGTATCTTGCCCAGAGCGCTCATGCCCGCGGCGATGCTCTGTTGCACATTCAACTCGACATCAGCATGCTCACCGGTGAGCAGTCCTCGTGGGGGTCTGCGGGCAACACCGTGACGAACGACGAGAACGTCGGGTACTTCCTGAGCGAGATCGAGAAACATGGCTGGCGTCTGGAGCACACCGGTTACACGTTCGTGGAGAGCGGCGCGACAACCTCGCAGCGCATCTTCGGCACGGGCGAAGGCGTTGTGAACCATGGCGCTGTCATTGGGTATTACACCTTCCGTCGAGCCTGAGCGCGGTGCGGGAAGGGCGTCGCGGGCCGTTACGGTTGAAGGATGACGATCACCGCTGCCGCAGACGGCTCAGCCCTCGGCAACCCCGGTCCGAATGGGTGGGCTTGGTACATCGACGACGCGAATTGGGCGGCAGGTGGGTCTCCCCACGGCACGAACAATCAAGGCGAACTGCAGGCGGTTCTTGAGTTGCTGCGCGCGACAGCCGGCACCGATGAGGCACTGCTGATCCTGTGCGACAGCAAGTACGTCATCGACTCGATCACCAAGTGGATGCCGGGATGGAAGCGCCGCGGATGGCGCAAGGCCGACGGCGCCCCCGTGCTCAACCGCGAACTCATGGAGTCACTCGATGAGGCGATGCGCGGCCGCACTGTGAAGTTTGAATGGGTCAAGGGCCATGCCGGCCACGACCTCAATGAAGCTGCGGATGTGCGAGCGAATTCCGCCGCGAAGGCATATCAGCAGAAGATCGAGCCGCAGCGCGGTCCCGGGTTCACGATGGGGACGGGTGCCGGAGCTGCAGTGGCGGCATCAGCGCCCGTCGCGGCGGCGGCGCGCA
>DQHP01000143.1 GCA_003524435.1 Microbacterium sp. | reverse complement strand
CACTTCGGTGTGGATCGCGGACAACGTCGGCTTCTGGGCGGTGTTCGCCATCGGTGCGGCCCCGGTGGTCGCCGCGATCCCCGCGTTCTTGCTCGGGCGACGCCTCGACCACGCCGCTCGGACACCGAAGCCCGAACATGCGCACACACCAGGCTCGAGGGTGTGGCTGCCACTGATCGCACCCAGCGCCGTCTTGCTGACCATTACGGCGCCCGGCGGCGCGCTTCTGACCTTCGTACCGCAGTTCCCCGAAGTGGGAGGCTACGCAGTGGCAGGGCTCTTCGCGCTCACTGTGTGCTCAGCATCCGCTCGCTGGCTCATCGGCGGGCTGGCTGACCGATTCGGATACCTGCCATTCCAACCACCGCTTCTCCTGCTCGGCGCGGCGGGGCTCGCCTCATGCGTCTGGGCGATCTCGGGCGGCGGCGGGGCGGCGCTGGTGATCGGGATGGCTGTGATCGGCATTGCCTACGGCAGTCTGCAAAACGTCACGCTCGTCGAGTCGTTCGCGGTTGTGGGGCCGCGCCACCGCGACACCGCCAGCGCCGTGTGGAACATCGGCTTCGATACCGGCACCGGCATCGGCTCACTGCTAGTGGGATTCATCGCGGCACAGACGAGTTTCGCCGTCGGCCTGTCGATTACCTCGGCGCTCTGTCTTTTCGTCGCCGCCGTGGTGCTGGTGCGCATCCTGATCGCCCGACGGCGTCGAGCGCACTGATCACTCCTCTCTGGCGAACTACGCTGGACGTATGACTGATTCGCTTCCCCTGTGCCCCGAGTGCTCCAGTGAGCACGCGTACGAGATGGGCGCTCTACTGGTCTGCCCGATGTGCGGTCATGAGTGGTCGCCGAGCGAAGCTGCGGAGACGGCCGGGTCAGATGAGCCAGGCGACAGCGTCGTGAAGGATGCTGTCGGCAACGTGCTGTCGGACGGCGACACCGTCACCCTCGTCACGAGCGTCAAGGTCAAGGGATCGACCGGGATCAAAGCCGGCACCAAGGTACGCGGCATCCGCCTTATCGACCCGGTGAACGGCCACGACATCGACTGCAAGATCGACGGCTTCGGCGCGATGCTGCTGAAGTCGAGCGTCGTCAAGAAGGCCTGAAGCGCCGAAGGCTTGGGATCGGTCACTGCACGCGGCCTCGGTACGCTGGCTGAATGAGCACTCACATCGCCGCAGCACCCGGTCAGATCGCCCCCGTCGTCCTGTTTCCGGGCGATCCGCTGCGTGCGAAGTGGATCGCCGAGACCTTCCTCTCTGACGCAGTCCTGTACTCCGAGACCCGCGGGATGCTGGGATTCACCGGCACCTGGCAGGGCCACCGTGTCTCGGTGCAGGGTTCAGGCATGGGCCAGCCGTCGATGTCGATCTACGCCAACGAGCTGTTTAACGAATACGACGTGCAGACGATCGTGCGAGTCGGCTCCTGCGGCGCGCTCACCGAGCGGGTCGGCATGCGCGACATCATCATCGCGAACGGTGCCTGCACGGACTCCGGGATGAACCGCGTCCGCTTTCACGGGCAGGACTTCGCACCGGTCGCGGACTTCTCTCTGCTGCGGGCGGCAGTGGAGGCGAGCGAGGATATGGAGCTTGAGAGCGCTGTGCATGTCGGGCTGCTGTTCACCAGCGATCAGTTCTACAGCACCCGTCCCGAACTCACCGAACCGTTCATCGCACACGGCGCACTTGCCGTGGAGATGGAGACGAGCGGGCTCTATACCCTCGCCGCCTACTACGGCCGCCGCGCCCTCACCATCTGCACGGTCTCTGACCATCTCGTCACCAAGGAAGAGACCACAGCCCAGGAGCGCGAGCAGACCTTCGGCGACATGATCGAGATCGCTCTGAGATCAGCAACCGCCTGATCAGCAGGCCGGTGGCCGTCGGCGCCCGGAAGAGTGCGCTGACCTAATCTGTATTCATGACCGAAACGATGACCGTCCCCGACGTGCTCGCCGAACTCGCCGCGCTCGAAGACCCGAAGATGCGTGCCGCGAATGAGAAGCGCGGCGACGATCACGGCATCAATCTGTCCAAGATGCGCGCGCTGGCGAAACAGATCAAGACGAATCATGCGCTGGCTAAAGATCTATGGGCCACCGGTGACACAGCCCCACGGCTGCTTGCGCTGCTGATCTGCAAGCCACGGGAGTTCACGGCCGACGACCTCGACGCGATGCTGCGCGAGACACGGCCGCCGAAGGTCAACGACTGGTTCGTGAATTACGTCGCCAAGAAGACTCCGCAGTCCGAAGAGCTGCGTCTGCGCTGGTTCGGTGACGCCAATCCCACGGTCGCGGCGGCAGCCTGGGCCCTGACCGTCGAGCGCGTGGTGAAGAAGCCGGAGGGCCTCGACCTCGAGCACCTCCTCGACCTCATCGAACGGGACATGAAGAATGCTCCGGCGCGTCCGCAGTGGGCCATGAACGAGACACTGGCGCAGATCGGCATTCACCATCCCGATCTGCGCACGCGGGCAGTAGAGATCGGCGAACGCCTGCAGGTACTCGCCGACTACCCGACCGCGCCAGGGTGCACGTCACCCTTCGCACCGATCTGGATCGGCGAGATCGTCAGGCGCCGGGAGAGCTGATCGTCGCGCTGGAGATGCTGGCTGGCCCCGCACGCCTTGGCGACACTCTGCCCGCATAACTCTCCGGAGGAATTTCGCCGATCGGCTCGGTTTCGGCTCGGCAGAGTCCGAATCCGGCTGATTCTCCGGAGTTGTGCGGCGGGTGGGATGATCGAAGGATCATGACTTCTCCCTCGCGGCTCGACCCCGCAGCCCTGCTCGAACCGCGCGCAGACGGGAGCGTCGACCCGGATGCCGTCTACCTGGCATTCGTCGAATGGGCAGAGGCCACCGGCATCCAGCTGTATCCGGCCCAGGACGAGGCTGTCATTGAGATCGTCTCGGGGCAGAATCTGATCCTTTCCACGCCGACAGGAACCGGCAAGTCGCTGGTTGCCGTCGGCGCGCACTTCTCGGCTCTGGCGGAGGGCCGTCGCAGCTACTACACCGCGCCGATCAAGGCATTGGTGAGTGAGAAGTTCTTCTCACTCGTTGATACTTTTGGCGCCGAGAACGTCGGCATGATCACAGGGGATTCGTCGGTCAACCCGGATGCGCCGATCATCTGCTGCACGGCCGAGATCCTCGCGAACCTCGCGCTGCGGCAGGGGCCTTCAGCCGATGTCGGGCAAGTGGTGATGGATGAATTCCACTTCTACGCCGACCCCGAGCGCGGGTGGGCATGGCAGGTACCGCTGCTGACGCTGCCACAAGCGCAGTTCGTGTTGATGTCGGCGACGCTCGGAGATGTCACCGCGCTGGCAGCGGATCTCACTCGGCGCACCGGTCGGGAAACCGCGGTGGTCACCGGTGTCGAGCGGCCCGTGCCACTGCACTTCTTCTACGAGCTGACGCCGATCCACGAGACGGTCGACGATCTGCTGGGCACCGGACAGGCGCCGGTCTATGTCGTGCACTTCTCTCAGGCCGCCGCAATGGAGCGCGCCCAGGCACTATCGAGTACGAAGGTCGCGACGCGCGAGCAGCGTGACCAGATCGCAGCGCTCATCGGCGAATTCCGGTTCACCACCGCCTTCGGCAAAACCCTCTCAAAGTTCTTGCGCGCGGGCATCGGGGTTCACCACGCGGGGATGCTGCCGAAATATCGGCGTCTCGTCGAGCAGCTCGCCCAGCGAGGGATGCTGCGAGTGATCTGCGGCACCGACACCCTCGGCGTCGGTATCAATGTGCCCATCCGCACGGTGCTGCTGACGGCACTGACGAAGTTTGACGGCACGCGGATGCGGCAACTGAACGCCCGCGAGTTCCATCAAATCGCTGGCCGAGCAGGGCGCGCGGGCTTTGACACCGCTGGCACCGTTGTCGCTCAGGCACCCGAGCACGAGACCGAGAACGCCGCCGCGATCAAGAAGGCGGGCGACGATCCGAAGAAGAAACGCAAGCTGATTCGCAAGAAGGCCCCGGACGGCTTCGTGTCGTGGGGAGAACCGTCGTTTCGTAAGCTCATCGATGCTGAGCCCGAAACACTCACTTCGCACATGCAGATCACAAGCGCAATGATGCTCAACGTGATCGGCCGCGGCGGCGATGTCTTCGGAAATATGCGCGCATTGATATATGACAACCACGAGCCGCGGGAGCGGCAGCGCCTGTTGGCACTAAGGGCGATCGGGATCTACCGGACGCTGCTTGAATCAGGGGTGGTGGAGCAAACGCCTGCGGGCGAGATTCGTCTCACCGTCGACCTGCAGCCGAACTTCGCGCTTAACCAGCCGCTGTCTCCGTTCGCGCTGGCGGCATTCGAGTTGCTCGATCCTGAAGCACCGGGCTTCGCTCTGGACATGATCTCCATCGTCGAATCGACGTTAGAAAATCCCCGGGCCATCCTCAGCCAGCAGGAGTTCCTCGCGCGCGGCGAGGCAGTGGCCGAGATGAAGCGTGAGGGCATCGAGTACGACGAGCGGATGGAGCTGCTCGAGCAGATCACGTATCCGAAGCCGCTCGACGAACTGCTCAGCGCAGCATTCGAGACTTTCAGCGCGGCACAGCCGTGGATTCGCGACTTCGAACTGCGGCCGAAGGCTGTCGTTCGCGACATGTACGAGCGAGCCATGTCGTTTGGGGAATATGTTGCGTACTACAAGATCGCGCGCTCAGAGGGTGTAGTGCTGAGATACCTGTCCGACGCGTATCGCGCGGCCTCCCAGACGATCCCGGAGGAGCTGAAGACGGAGGACCTCCGCGACCTTATCGAGTGGCTCGGAGAGCTGGTCCGCCAGGTCGATTCCAGCTTGCTCGATGAGTGGGAAGAGCTACGCGCTGGCATCGACAACGGCCAGGTCGATCTGCACCGTGCCGACGACGAGCCCATCGTCCCGCCCGCCCCGAAGAGGCTCACCAGCAACACGCGTGCCTTCCGCATTCTGGTGCGTAACGAGCTGTTCCGCCGGGTCCAGCTCGCGGCCCGCGAAGACGTCAATGCCCTCGCCGCGCTCGATCCGGATTTCGGCGCCGATGCGTGGGATGACGCCCTCGATAAGTACTTCGCCGAGCACGACGACATCCTCACCGGCGCGGATGCCCGCAGCTCAAAGCTGCTTCTACTGACCGAGGGCGCGGCCACCTGGACGGTGCGCCAGATTCTCGATGACCCCGCCGGCGATCATGACTGGGGCATTTCGGCGACGGTCAATCTCGCGGCATCCGACGAGGCGGGTGAAGCCGTGGTCGCGATCGAGAGCGTCGACCGGCTGTGAACCGGCTGCATCATTACGATCAGGTCGACGGCATTGGGGTCTGCTGATAGAGCGCGAGTCGCCAATCACCTTCCGCACGTACGTACGTACTCAAGTTCGACCAACGCGTCACGGCCGAGTCGGGGTGCGCGGTGGTCCACTCGGACTCGACGAGGTCGGCGAGCGAACGGCTGGCGGACGTTGCGGGAAGGATGCTGGCGTCCAGACGGAATAGGGACATTAGTGACCTTTCGTTTTCAAAGTCGCTTTGTTTAAAGTAGATACTCTGTTTTTATTAGCGACTTGCGTTAACGTAGCACGATATGATGAAGGCATGGCGGATGCCGAAACAGAGATCGGAATGTGTGACGCCGCTGTCACACTGGCCTTCAGCGTGCTCGGCAAACGCTGGAACGGCATGATCATTTCGACCCTCGGCGGAGGCCCCACCACCTTCGTCACGCTGCGCCGGGCAGTTCCCGGCATCAGCGACACCGTGCTCTCAGACCGCCTCGCCGAACTCGCTCAGGCAGGGCTCGTCTCACGCACGGTTGAAGCTGGCCCTCCGGTCACCGTCTCATACGCGCTGACCGCAGGCGGAGACAGCCTGCTGCCGATCCTCGGCCAACTCGGCCAGTGGGCGTCAGCGAACCTTGAGGTCCCTGCGCACTGAGCGTGTGGGAAGGTCAACTTCTGCGGATCAACGCAATTCTGGCGGCCAATCCGGACTGATCTGGCCGCCAAAGTTGACTTCGGCCGCCAGAGTTGACGAAGGCGACCTCACCAGGGGTTCGGCTTGTAGTCCTTCAGGAACACCCCGTGCTGATCAATGCCCAACTCGCCCTGAACGATCGGGTCGTACACGCGCGCGGCGCCGTCGACGAGGTCGAGCGGGGCGTGGAAGCCCTCTTCGGCGAGGCGCACTTTGGTGTGGTGCGGGCGCTCGTCCGTGATCCAGCCGGTGTCGACGGCGGTCATCAGGATGCCATCGGTCTCAAGCATCTCGCCGGCACTCGTGCGCGTGAGCATATTGAGCGCGGCCTTGGCCATGTTGGTGTGCGGATGCCCCGGCCCCTTGTAGCGGCGCGAGAACTGCCCCTCCATAGCCGAGACATTCACGATGTACTTGCGATGCGCCTCTGACGACGCCATCGATGCCCGAAGGCGGCTGATCAGCAGAAACGGTGCGGTGGTGTTCGCCAATTGCACCTCGAGCATCTCGAGCGGATCGACCTGCTCAACCGACTGCACCCAGCTGTTGACGTGGTTGATATCGGGCACGAGGCCGCCCGCGTCAATCGCAGAGCCATCGGCGTGCTTCTCCAGCGATGAGGACCCCGGCGCCATCGCGAGACGCGCGAGGTCTTCGGCCGTCAGCGCCTGTCCGCCCTGTTCGGCCACGGTTCCACCGAGGGCTGCGACCGACAGCAGCGGATTCGACGCGACCGACGCCTGCAACGCCTGCGGATGCGGATCGGCCGTGTGCCCGAACGTCTCCATCTCCGGCAGCGGTCCATCCGGAAGCGGCTGCATTTCAGCATCCGCCAACAAAGAATAGGCACCCGGCGAGCGCCGCACGGTCTGAGCCGCATTGTTAATGAGGATGTCGAGCGGGCCTTGAGCTGCGACCGAATCGGCGAGCGCGATCACCTGGGCGGGATCACGCAGGTCGATGCCGACGACGCGGAAACGGTGCAGCCAGTCCGCGGCATCCGGAAGTGAAGAGAAGCGGCGTACAGCGTCGCGGGGGAAGCGCGTCGTGATCGTGAGGTGCGCGCCATCCCGCAGCAGCCGCAGTGCGATGTGCATGCCGATCTTCGCGCGGCCACCGGTGAGGAGCGCGCGCTTTCCTGTCAGGTCGGTGCGGGCGTTGCGCTTGCCGTGACTGAAGCGCGCGCACTCGGGGCAGAGCTGGTGATAGAACGAGTCGACGAGTGTGTACGGCTGCTTGCAGATGTAGCAGTTACGCGGTTTGAGCAACTCACCCGCGATCGGGGCATCCGTCGACGTCGCGAGATCGTTCCCTCGCGTCTCATCGTCGATACGGTCGGGAGCGCCGGTCGCAGTGTTCGCGACGACGGCCCTATCTGCTTCGGCGATCGCGTCGCGAATCTCTTTGCGTCGCACCCGCTTGACGGCCTTGAACATCGCGGCGGTCGCACGGCGCACGGCGACGTAGTCGGGATGCTCCTCATTGATCTGAGACATCGAGGCGAGCACGCGCAGCGTGGTCTCGAGGTCTTCGGGATCGAGGCCGTCGCCGAGGTCGGCAGTGTCGGCGGCAGGCACGTCGGTCATTGTGACTATTTTACGCGAGTGGCCTGGGAGTCAGGCTCGCGGCGGCCAGTGCCGAATCCCAGACGCATCTCGTCACCTGCGGCGTGTCACCCGTCCGACACGCCGCGCATGGTGCGTGCCGTCTGGGATTCGGCACAGCATCCACCATCAGCTCGCCGATTCACCCTCTCTTGCTCACCGATCTACCAGGCTCCGCTCGCCGTTTCACCACGCTTTGATCAGTCCCGTCACCGATGACAGTGTCCCTCCCCCGGCGTAGGGTCGCGTTATGGACCACACGGCACAGCGCGATTCGGCACAGGGCATCGTTCCTGCATACCTCCTCGCCCGCCTCGCCGGGTCGGGACGCTTCACCAAGGCGGCGGATGCTGCGCGCCAGACCCTGCTCGCCGGTCGACCGTCGTTCCGTGCGCGGATCAACCTCTCGATCAATGAGCAAGGCAGCCTCGTTGCAGAGTTGACGGATGCCCCGAACCGCACAATCAGCGACGCGCAGAACACCGAGACGCTGCCCGGCCTCGTCGTCCGCAACGAAGATAACCCCGCCGTCGAAGACGCCACGGTGAACGAAGCATTCGACGGCCTCGGCGCGACATTCGAGATGCTGTTGGCAGCGTTCCAGCGCAACTCCCTGGACGGTCTCGGCGCGCCACTCGATGCCACCGTGCACTACGGCACTGACTACGACAACGCGTTCTGGGATGGCGAGCGCATGGTGTTCGGTGACGGCGACGGCGAGGTGTTCCGCGGCTTCACCGGGTCACTCAGCGTGATCGGCCACGAACTCGCGCACGGGGTCATCCAGCACACCGCGAACCTTCAATACCAGGGCCAGCCCGGCGCACTCAACGAGTCGATCGCCGACGTCTTCGGTGCGCTGACCGAGCAGCATGCGGCGGGCCAGACGGCAGCGGAAGCCAGTTGGCTGATCGGCGCGGGTATCTTCACCGAAGAGGTACAGGGCACGGCGCTGCGGTCAATGCTCGAGCCGGGCACCGCGTACGACGATGACGAGCTCGGCAAAGACCCGCAACCGGGGCACATGCTCGATTTCGTGCAGACCACTGAGGACAACGGTGGGGTACACATCAACTCCGGCATCCCGAATCGCGCATTTGCGCTCACCGCAACGACGCTTGGTGGCAACGCCTGGGAGAGGGCGGGGCAGACCTGGTACCGGGCGCTGACCGGCGACCTGTCGAGCGCGGCGACATTCGAGGAGTTCGCGGATGCGACGGTCGCCGCCGCAGTCGACGATGAGACTGCGACAGCCACTCGAAAAGCGTGGGCCACCGTGGGAGTGTATAAAGATGAACGACCTCGCCCGACCGCATAGCGACCCGCCCGGCTACGCCCCACAGATCGTCGTCATCATCGTCCGCACGGGCGGCATCGCCGGCATCCGTCGTCAATGGCAAGTCGAGCCGCCACTCGATGAGAACCCGCGCTGGGCCGCGCTGATCGAGCAGTGCCCGTGGGATGCTCCGAATCAGGAACCGCACGGAGCGGACCGCTACATCTGGAGCATCCGTGCCCACACGCCCGCCGACTCCCGAGAGCGCGATGTCCCGGATCACGACTTGGCTGGACCGTGGCGCGACCTCGTCGACGCCGTGCGGAATGCATCGCAGGAAGACGGCGACGCTGACGACTAGATCTTCTCCGGCCGCACACCCAGCCCGATAAAGCTCCCGGTCAGCCGGGTCAGCCGGGGATGTTTGCGCAGGAGTCGAAGCGGCAGCGGCAGCGGGCTGCCCGACTGACGCGTGGCCAGCAGCGGCCCCTGCAATCGGCGTTGCACGAACTGCGTCGCACGGGTCGGCCAGGAGCGACGCCTCTG
>DQHP01000002.1 GCA_003524435.1 Microbacterium sp. | reverse complement strand
ACCGGTCTCGTCGGCCAGTCGTCGAGCAAGTGCGGCGGCCGCATCAGGAGCAGCCCACGCCCCGGCAGCACCGACCCCCAGACTGTCAAGCGGGCCCACCTGCGCGAGGAGCAGAAGAATCGCCGCGGCGGCAGTGTCTACCCCGCCTGCAGTCGCAAGTCCAGGGGAACCTGCATCCGAATACAGCGCGCGTGAATCCGCACCGGTCACGGCGAGGCGGCAACGCGTCTTGCCAAGATCAACGGCGGCGGTGATGGACACGGTTGCTGAGCCTCCACTTTCGTATCGATAAATCTCCCGCGAAATAGTCCGCGAGCTACACTCTACGGAAAGACTCTACATAACAAGCAGGGATTCTGAAAAGAATTTACCCACAGCGATTCGCCACACGCGACATACTGTAATCCCCACCTCCAGGAGCGCGGATGAGCATTCAATCCACAATCGAAGCAGCAGCGTCGACACTTCCCCCCTCGCTTGCTCGCGTCGCGACTGTCGTGCGAGAGAACCCCTCAATCGTCATCGACATGACGATCAACGAGCTCGCGCAGAAATGCAACACCTCCGTTGCCTCGGTCGTCAGATTCTGCCGCGCCATCGGTTTCAGCGGTTACGCACCACTGCGAATGGCCTTAGCTACCGAACTGGGCAAGGAAGCCGCACAGTTCTCTGCCCGAGGCGCGTTCGGGTCCGAGATATCGGACGAAGATTCCCTGCGCGAAGCCGTTTCGAAACTCGCCGCACTCGAACTTCTCGCCATTGAAGAGACCGTCGCCAGGCTCGACTTTAATGTGCTCGAAGACGCTATCGCTGATATCGACCGCGCGGATCGAATACTGCTCTACGGCATAGGTGCCAGCCAGTTCGTCGCCGAGGACCTCGCCCACAAGCTGCTGCGCGTTGGCCGCAACGCGCATGTCCTTACCGATCCGCACGAGGCCATCGCCGCGACCGTTCTGAACGCGGGCCCCACAGTAGCGATCGGGTTCTCACACTCGGGCGCAACCACCGAAACGGTGCGTTTTTTGCAGACCGCCAGTCGAAACGGCGCCGCCACAATAGGCGTCACCTCCGCGAAGGACTCCCCCCTCGCTACAACAGCTGACCATGCGCTGTTCACCGAGGTACGCGAATCTTCATTCAGAGCCGGCGCCATGGTCAGTCGGATCGCTCAACTCACCCTTGTCGACTGCTTGTTCGTCGGCGTCGCCAAACGCCGCTTCAGCGAGACTGTTGACGCGCTCCAGCGCACTCGCGAGGCCACAAGAGCACTTCGAGACTAGCCCCGCCTCAGCTCGCCACACCCGCTGAGCACCATCACCATGCCTTCGTAATGTAAATCATCTCCAACCATCTCGACAGATGTGAACATTCTTGCCATACTGGGATTCTGCCACCAGGCGAGAGGACGATGACGTTGACGCAGTTCCCCAGCACCATCACGGTGCGACACTTCCAATTCGGTGACGGCGCAGAGCTTGCCGAAGCGTGGACGAGATCAGCTCCCCAGGACGGCATCACCGCACGGCGCCTCCGCGATCTGATCCTGCTCGATCGCAACTTCGATTCCGAAGGTCTGCTCATCGCCGAAGAAGAGGGTGTGATCGTCGGCGCCGCTTATGCCGTACGCCGCCGCGTCGCACACGACGGCGATGACCTTGAGCCGTCCACCGGGTGGATTCCTTTCTTTTTCGTCGTGCCAGGGTCTCGGAACCAGGGGCTAGGAAGCGCGCTCATTTCTGCAGCATTCGATTGGCTACGCAGCCATGGCATCACGGAAGTGATCTTCTCCGCGTATACGCCCAATTACGTGCTCCCCGGACTTGATACTGCGCGCTACCCCGCAGCATCCGCTTTGCTTGCGTCAAAGGGTTTTGCACCCATCGAGCGCCCGAGCGCAATGGACCGATCGCTCATCGGGTACGAGATGCCATCAGAAGTGCGCGAGCGCATCGATGCGCTTCGCAGCGAAGGCTGGTATCTCGGGAGCCCGACTGACGACGATCTCGTTCCACTGATCCGAATCGCCGGAGAATCATTCAACTCCGACTGGGCGCGCGCGATTCGAGAGGGAATTGTCGCGGGTATGCCGCTGGAACGGATTCTGATTGCGAAAAACTCCGAAGGCACCTTGCTCGGCTGGGCAATGCACGGCACCTATGAATCGGTAATCGAGCGGTTCGGTCCCTTCGGCGTGCTCCCTGAAAGCCGTGGAACTGGCCTCGGAAAAATGCTGTTGCACCTCACTCTCGAGCGTATGAGCGCACTCGGCGCACACAGCGCCTGGTTTTTGTGGGCTGACGAAGGATCGACAGCTTCCGCGTTGTATACCAAAACCGGTTTCGCGGCCACCCGCACATTTGACATCCTGCGCGCAACGATCGGAGAAACCGAAAATGTCTAAGACCGTCATCGCCGTCGGCGGCCACATCGGCGACATGGAGCTGACCGCAGGCCCCACACTCGCGAAAGTTGTTCTCGAAGGTGGCCGCGCGATCATCATCGACTGCACCTACGGCGAGCGCGGGCATCCCACGATCGCTCCGAGCGTGTATCGCGAGCAGAAGTTGCGCGAAGCACAGTTCTTCGCCGAGACCATCGGCGCCGAATTGATCACGCTCGACTATTCCGATGGGTTTTTGCCTGATGATGAGGCCGTAGCGGAGCAGATTGCCACAGTGATCCGAGAGGCAAAACCCGACATCCTCATCACGCACTGGTTGCACTCGATGCACCGTGACCACGAGCACGCGGCAGCGGCCGCCGAGCGTGGCGCTTTTCTGGCCTCTATCCCGATCGAGGAGATCGACGCCGAACGGCACTCGGTGCCCAGCATCCTGCACGCCGAGAACTGGGAGGACATGGAGGGCTTTGAAGCTGACACGTTCTTCGAGATCCCTGATGAAGCGTACGAACGCTGGCTCACTGGCATCCAAGAGCACGCCTTCGCACGCGGCGAGACATACGGCTTCCGTTTCATCGACTACTACTCCGCGCTCATGCAGGTAAAAGGGTGCCTTGTCGGCGCACAGCGCGCAGCGGCGTTCAAGACCGCCGGCAACGAGCGATTTGCGCTCGCGGGGCCATAACCAACAACCCGAAGCACCAACATCACACATCACACAGAAACGAAGGAACCATGAAGAAATCACTTCTCGCGGTCACTGCGGTAGGGCTTGCAGCGACGCTAACCCTCGCCGGCTGCGCCGGAGGATCCGGAGACTCCGGTGGAGAAGGCGGAGCACAGCAGCTCACCTTCCTTACCCACTGGGGACCCGAACAGGTCAAGATGCTCGAAGCGGCAGGGGAAGCCTTCACCGCAGACAATCCCGACGTCACCGTCAAGGTTCAGGCCGTGCCCTTCGGCAACCTGCTGTCGACGCTGCGGACGCAGGGTGCCTCGGCTGACGGTCCTGCCATCGTCGGCATCTACGACGCTTGGTTGCCCGAACTCGTCCGCGATGGCCTGTCGGCACAGGCGCCCGCAGATGTCGCTGACGAGGTGACAACGAACTGGCCTGAGAGCGTTGTCACCGCTGCCAGCAACGGCGGAGACGTCTACGGCATTCCCAATGAGATCGACCTGTATCAGCTCAACTACAACAAGGCTCTCTTCGACGCAGCAGGCATCGCCGAGCCGCCCGCCGACTGGGATGCGCTCGTCAAGGACGCCGGAAAGCTCACCTCAGGCGATGCCCAAGGCTTCGGCCTGATCACGGGGTGGAACTCAGGTGTGGTGCATCCGTTCCTCTCCCTGCTTGCTTCCAATGGCGGCACGTTCCTGAACGAGGACGGGACGGCATCCGCTCTGACCAGCGCTGAGGCCCTCGAAACCGCGGAGCTTTACGAGACTCTGATCGCTGCTGGCTCAAGCGACCCTCGCAAGTCGACGGCAAACGCCAACACCACCGGTCCTTACTTGGATGCTTTCGTCAATAACCAGACCGCCATGGTCATCATGGCGAACTGGTGGGAGAGCGCGCTGCGCGATGGCATGGGCGACGGCTTCGATAATGTCGCCACCGCCCCGATCCCGATCGGTCCGAGCGGTGACACGTCATCCTCGATCTCGTACTCATGGATGACGATGGTCAACGGCAAGGCATCAGCTGAGCGCCAGGATGCCGCCTGGAAGTTCCTCACCTACTTGAACGGCCCTGACTCCGGTGAAGAAGGATCCTCCGCGATGGCAGATATCCTCCTGTCGATGGGCATCCTGCCGAGCCGTGCATCTGACCTAGAGGCGCATGCCGCCACGTTAGAGACGCCTTTCTTAGCGTCCTATGTCGCAGCGCTTGATTCTGCAACGCCGTTCCCGACGGTGCTCGGGGGCCCTGCCGCCACCGACGCCCTGCAGCGGCAACTCGAAGCGCTGATCAACGGACAGGTCGATGCGAAGACGGCGATGGAGACTGCCGCCAAGGACGTCGACGCCGCGCTCAGCGCCGCACAGTAATTACTCCGAGGGGAGAAGCGACGGCATCCGCTTGCTTCTCCCCTCATTGACTCTCCGAAAGGTCCTCTGTGACGACCATCGAACGCGCTACCACTGAGCGCAGGACTGCGCGCGCTCCGAAGCGAAAGAGTGTTGCATCGACGCGGGGCTGGTCGGCTCTGTTTCTCAGCCCGGCGATTATCATCATTGGGGTATTCATTCTCATCCCCATGGTGATGACGGTGTGGATCAGCTTCCACGAATGGTCGATGTTTACGCCGATCACGGACATGACGTGGGTCGGTCTAGAGAACTACTCCGGTGTCTTCGCTGACGGTACGCGCGTCCAGGCGTTGGGCAACACCGCCATGTACGTGGTCCTTTCGATCGTGATCACGGTGCCTTTCGCGCTGTTGATTGCTCTGCTGCTGTACTTTCCGAAGCTCAAGGGGAAGGGCCTCGTTCGGACGCTCCTCTTCGCCACCTATGTCATTCCCACGATTGCGATCGTGATCATCTGGAGCAACATTTACGCGCCAGGGTATGGCCCGCTGAGCACGATGGTCGCCGCGGTCGGCATTGAGCCGCCCGGTTGGTTGAGCGATCCGAATTGGGCCTTGGTGTCACTCGTGATTTTCAACGTCTGGCAGATGCTCGGCTACTACGTCATCCTGCTGATCGCAGGACTCACCCAGATCAATGAAGAGCTGTACGAGGCGGCGCGGATCGACGGTGCAGGGTTCATCCGTCAAACCTGGTCAATCACCATCCCGCTCCTGCGTCCATCGCTGATCTTCGTGGTGCTCATGACATTCATCAACTCGATCCAGGTGTTCGACCCCATCTATCTCCTCACCCAAGGTGGGCCAGCGAACTCAACAAGCATGGTCTCCTTTGAGATTCAGCGCACCGCCTTCCAATACGGCATGGCAGGTCAGTCCTCCGCTCTGGCCGTCTCGCTCTTCCTCATGATCATCGCCGTCGGCGCGGTCTTAGGCATCGTTATGAAGGGACGGGCCACCCGATGATCACCACGAACCGCGCCCCCGCCCGCCGCACAACACCCTCGCGTCTTGTGACGCGGCCATCGACGCGGCGTCAACGCGCAACGAAGGCGGTCCTGTACGTCGTACTCGCCGTTGTCGCACTGATTCCGCTGTTCCCGCTGTATTGGCTGCTGATCTCAGCGCTGAAGACCCCTGCGGAGTTCTCGCAGATTCCGCCCACGTGGTTTCCCACCGACCCCACTCTTGATCAAGCTGCCACCGCCCTGACGGCAGTACCATTCCTGCAGTCAATGATGAACAGCATCGTCATCGCCGGAGGGTCGACGATCAGCGTGCTGATCACCAGCATCCTGGCAGGGTATGTGTTCGCAAAACATACCTTCAAAGGCCGGGATCTCCTGTTCTGGGCGATCGTATCGACAATGTTCCTGCCGCCGATTGTGACGCTGGTTCCGCTGTATTATCTGGTCAACAGCATGGGCCTCTCAGACACCTATCTCGGCGTCATGCTCCCCTGGCTCGCCAACGCCTTCGGCATCTTTCTGATGCGTCAGTTCATCCAGGACATTCCCGACGAACTCATCGAGGCCGCTCGCGTTGATGGGGCTGGCGAGTTCCGGATCGTCTGGCAATTCGTCGTGCCGCTGCTCAAGCCTGCGATCGTGACGCTCGCAGTGTTCATGTTCGTCTACGCGTGGAACAACTTCATCTGGCCGTTGTCGATCTTGCGATCGGAGGCGCTGTATCCCGTGGTGCTCACATTGAACCGGCTGATGTCGTACACGATGAGCTTTGAATATCAGAATGTCGTGCTGGCTGGAGCGATCATCGCGTCGCTGCCGACTCTGCTGGTGTTCCTCGTGACACAGCGTGTATTCGTTGCTGGCATCGCGGCGAGCGGAGTCAAGGGCTGATGACTCACCCCCGGCTACTTCTTCAGTTGATGCCGAGCGGGTCACGCAGTGGGCGGCAGGCCCTCGTCTTCTTCGCGCACTGTTCCTTGGAATGACCAGGGGAAGTTGATCCAAAGATCGGTGTCTTTCCACGCGTAATCAGGCTGGATGATCGTGGACGGCTTCGTGTAGATCGTCACCGAGCGCACGTCGGCGCCCTTTTCTTTCAGTAGCTGCACAGCGAGCGCAAGAGTGCGCCCCGAGTCCGCGACGTCGTCGACCAGCAGCACCCGACGACCGTCGAGGTATGCCATGTCGAGCTCGGGAGGGAGCACTTCTGGAGCATCGAGCACCGTGCCGATGCCGGTATAGAACTCGACGTTGATCGCGCCGCAGTTCTTCGCACCGAGCCCATACGCAATCGCTCCGGCCGGCAGCAGGCCACCGCGCGCGATCGCCACGACCACTTCTGGCACGAATCCGCTCGAGACGATGGTCCGAGCAAGATCTCGCGTTGCCGCGCCGAATCCATCCCAGGTGAGGTTTTCGCGGTCGGTCGCATCGTGGCTCATATCTCTATTGTGCCGGTAGACTCGTCATGTCCGACACAGCGTGGTCGGTGCCCGAAAAAGGGGCACGAAGCTCGCGGCGATGATGCCCGAGACGAGACACATACGGAACACTTCTCCGTTCGTGTCGAAAGGCTCTCCCATGCCCACCGTCTCCGCCCACGTCGCACTCACCCTCGCTCAGCACATCGATGCCGTCTTCGGCGTGATGGGCAACGGCAACGCGTACTTCCTTGATGCCCTCGAGCGACAGACCTCTGCAGAGTTCACGGCGGTGCGCCATGAACAGGGCGCCGTCGTGGCAGCAGACGCGCACCACCGCGCGTCGGGCCGGATCGCCGCTGCCACCGCCACTTATGGTGCGGGTTTCACCAATACGCTTACTGCTCTTGCCGAATCAGTCCAGGCTCATGTCCCACTCGTCCTCGTCGTCGGAGATGAACCCACGTCAGGCCCTCGGCCATGGGACGTCGATCAGATCGCGCTCGCCTCAGCCGTCGGGGCTCGCACGTATACCGTCGGGCGAACAGATGCCGCGGCAACCACCATCATCGCCATCGAGCACGCGCTTACCTATCGGGTTCCGGTCGTGCTGGCTATTCCGTATGACGTAGCTTCTCTCGACGCGGGCGATGTTCCCCCGGCCCCCGCACCCCGCATTCCCCTGCCGCTCTCGCCCAGAGGCGAGTTCAGCGACGGAATGCTCGATGACATCGCCGGCGCGCTGCGTGATGCAGAGCGGCCGTTTCTCCTCGCCGGCCGTGGCGCCTGGCTTGCGGGTGC
>DQHP01000003.1 GCA_003524435.1 Microbacterium sp. | reverse complement strand
CAGACCCGCCATGCGCTGTGCGTCGTCGCCGAGCCGACTTCGATGACGACGATCACCGGATGCCGCGGCGCGGCGAACTTTGCCGTCGAACTGCGCGGGCACAGCGCGCATGCGGGCCGTCCGTCAGATGGAGCGAGCGCGATTCTTGCGGCGGCAGACCTGATCGCGGTGATCGAAGAGGATCACGCGCGCCTTGCAACTCAGCCTCATCCGGTGCTGGGCGCGCCGACGTGGAATATCGGCACGATCGAGGGCGGTCATGGAACCTCCATCGTTCCTGCTCGCTGCACGCTCACAATCGATCGCCGCACACTCCCGGATGAGGACCCGGAGTCGATCCTCGCGCTCGTGCTCGAAGAGACTCGCGAGCGCATACAACGCAGCGGCCGGCCGGGTGTCGATCTCATCGAGGTGATCGGCAGGGTCGAGATGACCATGCCGGGGTTCACAATCGACCCGGCCTCGCCCGTGGTGCGACAGATCCAGGCGGCGGTGGTGGATGCGGGCGGCTCCGGTGCCACGGATATCTGGACGGCATCCTGCGAGGGGGGCTTCATCTGCCGGCACCATGCCATCGATGCGGTTGTGCTCGGCCCTGGTGATCTTCCTGGCCAAGCGCACCAGCCCGACGAACGGGTCAGCATCTCCGAACTCGTTCGTGCTGCGCGCGCCTATGCGCTGCTCGCGCTTCGGACGCCGGCCGCCAACTCCGCTCGTTTCGAAGTAGCAGCTGCAAAGGAGCAGTCATGACATCTGAGAACCAACCGGTCGCAGTCGAACTGCCGGCCATCACCCGCGACATCGATCTGTCGCCGTTGCAACGAAGCACGACGCGCAGATCGGTCGCGGGCGCTGCGGTTGGAAACGCCATTGAGTGGTTCGACTATGGCGTCTACGGATACCTGGTCGTGTACATCTCTGCGTTGTTCTTCACCTTCGACAGTGACGCGGGCGCGCTTCCGCGCATCTTTGCTTTCGCGACGTTCGCGATCTCATTCCTGGTGCGGCCGCTCGGGGGGATCATCCTCGGCCCGCTGGGTGATCGGATCGGACGCCAGAAGGTGCTGGTGTTCACCATCATCATGATCAGTTTGTCCACGGCGGCGATCGGCCTCCTGCCGACGTTCGACCAGGCGGGCTTCCTCGCCCCAATCCTGCTCGTTTTCCTGCGCATGGTGCAGGGCTTCTCCGCAGGTGGTGAGTATGCCGGAGCCGCAGTGTTCATGGCAGAGCATGCTCCCGATAACCGACGCGGGTTCTACGGCTCCTTCCTCGAGTTCGGGACGCTGAGTGGCTTCAGCGCAGCGGCTATCCTGTGCACCACGCTGACGATCATCGTCGGCGAAGACGGCATGATGGCCGGATGGTGGCGCCTGCCGTTCCTGCTCACCCTCGTGCTTGGCCTCGTCGGACTGTGGATGAGGCGCCACCTCGCCGAGTCAGAGACGTTCACCTCAGATTCCGCGCACACCGATGACAACGACTCCGCACCGCGCGCCCTGTTCACTTTGTTGCGTAAGTACCCGGGCCAGGTTCTGAAGCTGTTCGGCATCGTTATCCTCATCAACGTCGCGTTCTATCTGGTGCTGACGTACATGCCGTCGTACCTCGCAGCGACGCTCGGGCACGGCGTGGCCGAGTCGAACTTCGCGCTGGTGATCATCCAATTGCTCATGATCGCGGTGATCGTGCCGTTCGGCGCGCTGAGTGATCGCGTGGGACGCCGTCCCCTCCTGATCTGCGCCAGTGCCGGGTTCGTGCTGTTCTCGGTGCCAGCGGTGATGCTCATCCAGCAGGAGACGATCTGGGCGCAGCTGGCGGGCATCGGAATCCTCGGGCTGTTCCTGGTGATGTTGATCTCAGTGATCTC
Organism: Microbacterium sp.; assembly: GCA_003524435.1. Lineage (GTDB taxonomy): Bacteria > Actinomycetota > Actinomycetes > Actinomycetales > Microbacteriaceae > Microbacterium. Next base: position 3,638 of record DQHP01000003.1, on the reverse strand, counting down.
CGCATCACTGCCCGCACTGTTCCCCACCGCGGTCAGATACTCGGGCTTCGCCATCGGATACAACATCTCTACGGCACTGTTCGGTGGGACCGCGGGTGTTGCCAACGAGGCTCTCGTCGACGTGACCGGAAATGTCTTGGTGCCAGGCTGGTATCTAACAGTTGCCGGTGTCATCGGCTTGATCGCGGTGCTCACCTTTAAGGAAACCGCGGGACGATCTTTGCGTGGCAATGTGGTTCCCGGCAGTGATGACGCGCTTCGCGTGGCCCAGGGTGAGAAGCTCATCGGTCACGTGAACAGTTCGAAGACAGGAGTCTCATGACCGAATCCACCTCATCCGCGCCCGTCGCTGTCGTGACCGGCGCGACATCCGGCATTGGTACCGAGATCGCTCGTCGTCTGGTCGCGGACGGCTTCACCGTGATCGTGCACGGGCGATCCGTCGAACGCGGAGAGCGCGTTGCGAAAGAACTCGGAGCACACTTCATCGCTGCGGATTTGACCGTGGAGGGAGCCGCCGACGAACTCGTGGCCGAAGCCATGCGCGTGGCGGGCCGATTGGACGTACTGGTCAACAACGCCGCGATCGATCACACCGGGCCGCTGCTGGATACGCCGCAGGCCGAGATCCGCGCGACCTTCGAGACGAACACCTTCGCGACGATCGCCTGTCTGCAGGCCGCGGGCCGGGTGCTGCGCGAGCAGGGCACCGGTGGAGCGATCATCAACGTGACCTCGCGGCTGGCGAGCATCGGAGTGCCGACGATGGGGATCTATTCGGCGAGCAAGGGCGCGATTCTCGCCCTCACGACCGCAGCGGCGGTGGAGCTAGCCCCGCTGGGCATCCGGGTGAATGCTGTCGCGCCGGGGATGACGAACACTCCGCTGTATGCCGACTGGGTTGCCGAGCAGGACGATCCGGATGCGACGGTGCGCCGTGTTGCGAGCGCGATTCCGTTGCAGCGCATCGCTGAGCCGTCGGATGTCGCGGCAGCCGTGGCGTACCTCGCGAGTCCTGACGCCTCGTACATCACCGGGGTGTCGATTCCCGTGGACGGCGGGTACCTCGCGACGTGAGGTTGTTCGGCAGTTGCGTCAACGCTTTCGCGCGGCGACATGATCGGGGAAATCTTCCTGTCCGATTCCGCCTTCGCTGTAGAACGAGGTGACAAAGCCCTGCACCTCAGCGATCAGCTGCTCTCTGGAGAGCGTGGAGGCACTGGATGACTCGGTTTCTGCGGGGTCGTTGGCGGAGAAAGCGGCACCGAGGCTGAAGCCGTAGGTGCCGTTTGCCGGTCCGTTCAGCCAGCTGAAGTCGTAGGTGAGGGTCTCGCCTGGATCGCACCGCTCGCTGATGCGAAACAGTTCACCATCGACGGATACTTCGAAGGAGCCCATGGTGGTGAGCTTAGACGCGCCAGCGTCAGCCATTGATGCCCAACTGATCGAGGGCCGGTGCTGCACCGCGAACGGAGATTGACCAATCCGGCCGGACAAATGCCGTCTTCCTGAGGCGCACGCGTTGCTCGTCGACGGACTCGCCTGCGCGCGGGGCGACGCGCGTCACGCCGTTGAGCTCGTAACCGAGATTCTTCGAGACGTTGAGGGATGCTTCGTTCCAACTCGCCGCACCCGACTCGGCCCATTCCGCGCCAAGGACATCGAAAGCGAACAACCAGTTCGCCAACGCTAGAGTGCGTTGATGACATCAGTATGGATCGTTTTCGAGGAGACCGATTTCGGAGAATCAGTCATCGGGGTGTTCGGCGCCTCTGAGGACGCCGAGTCCTACGCCAAGAAAATCGATGAAATGGCAACACGCACGCTGATCAAGAACTTCCCGGTCCCGTGGCGAAACATTGACAGCATCGGGATGATCGCCGCTAACTGAGTGGGGATACTGCCCTGCTACGGTCGTTTCTCGTGCGTCGCCAGGTGGGGGCTAGGCGCCCGCAGCGTGGGGCAATGCCAGCTGCACCAGGTTCACGACGAACTTGCCCGGCTCTTCGAACATTGACAGATGCGCCGAGTTCTCGAACCAAACGAGATCCTTCGACGGTGCCGATACCCTTTCGAACCATCGCGCGACAGGTGGGGTCGGTGTCGTCCAGTCGTGGCGACCGAGGAACTGGAGGATGGGCACATCGAATGTCGTACGCTCCCGAGCATCGAAACGCAGCAACTGGGTAAGCAGCTGCGGCATTGATGCTTGCTGCCCGGCGCCGATCAGCTCGAGCTCCTCATCGGTGTAGTACGGCGAGAGCTTTTCGGAGTCGAGGAAGTAGGCGAAGTCTGAGCGATAGGCAGAGAGCCCACCGTAGTGCTGCGCCCACTTTCTGCAGGTCACGATCCGCTCGACGGTCAACGGCTGAGTCCCGGGGTATTCACCGAGCCCTCGCAGTTCGGCAAGGGCCTCTTCGTTGTGATCCGCGGTGGCGCTGCGCAGCGCATGGTTGAAGCACTCCACCTCGTTCTCCGGACCGGAGATCACTTGACCGACGCCGACGTATCCCCACAGCAGGTCGGGGCGCTGTTCGGCCAGTGTGATGCCGATAATCGTTCCCCAGCTGTGCCCGAGAACGCCCACTTTCGACACTCCGAGTTCGCCCTGGAGCCATGCGATCAACTCCGCCAGATCGTCGACGTAGCGGTCGACGCTCAAGTCCATCTCATCGTCCAGCACCACTGCCGATTTTCCGCTGGAGCGCTGATCATAATTGACGACAGTGAAGTAGTCCTCGATTGCTCGCTGCCATATCCACGACGATGGCAGCGAAGGGAGCGCCGGGCCGCCATGGCAGACGATGAGCACGGGGTTCGTCGCGCTCCGGCCACGGATCGAGACGAACTGCTTGACGCCTCCGAGCTCGACATAGGTCGTGCGGTCGATCGCTTCAGGGTTGGGAATCCGGCAGAGGTCCGCGATGACAGAACGGCCTGTTTCGTTACTCATGCCGATCAGTTTAAGAGGACGGCCTCTCGCGCAGCGAGGATCATCCTCTGGAGGGACGCGGATGCATCGCTAGGCCGACGCGTGCCGGTTCGGCACGGGAGACGCTGGGGAAATGGAAGATTCCTCCCCCTCGAAAGCGATCATTTCCACCGACGCCGTGCGCCACAACGTCGCCCGGCTGAGGCAGCTGTGCGGTGTTCCCGTGATGGCCGTGGTGAAAGCCGACGGCTTCGGCCTGGGCGCCGAGCGCGTCGCGCGCGCAGCCCTTGCCGGAGGGGCAACCGAATTGGGCGTTGCCACCTGCGAGGAGGCCCTCGCCCTTCGCAGCGCCGGCGTTGAGGAGCCGATTCTCGCGTGGCTGATCCACGACGACGCTCCGCTTGCGGATGCTGTGAACGGTAGCATCCGGTTGTCGATGACGTCCGTGGCACAACTGGAGAAGATCGCGAATATCGCCGCGACGCAGCATCGCTGCGCGGAGATTGAACTCGAACTTGAAACCGGCATGCACCGCTCAGGCGCCGCGCGCAGTGACTGGGAAGAACTGTTCGCCGCGGCATCCGATGCCGAGAACCGGGGGAGCGTGCGCGTTATCGGCGTGTGGACGCACCTCGCGGGCGCCGACCGACTCGCCTACAGCGCTGCGCTGACCCTGCTTGATGAGGGTCTTGCCCGCGCGCGTCGG
>DQHP01000101.1 GCA_003524435.1 Microbacterium sp. | reverse complement strand
CCGGCGTGACGCACCCGACACAGCTCACGCCGTGCCGAATCCCAGACGGGATGCGGTCGGCACGGCGTGTCGCGGTCGTTTAAAGCCCGGACACGCCGAAGCGACGAAGGAGCATCTGGGATTCGGGACGCCCGGCCAGCCGCGAGAGCACCGCACCCCACCGCGACTCAGCTCGGCTCAGCTCAGCTCAGGCCGCTGTACGCGTGCAGCCCCTTGAAGAACACGTTCACGATCGTGAAGTTGAAGATCACCGCGGTGAAGCCGACGATCGACAGCCATGCGGACGGGTTGCCACGCCAGCCTCGCGTCGCACGCGCGTGGATGTAGCCCGCGTAGAGCACCCAGACGATGAACGTCCAGGTCTCCTTGACGTCGAAGCCCCAGTAACGCCCCCAAGCATCCTGCGCCCAAATGGAGCCGGCGATGAGCGTGAAGGTCCAGAGGATGAAACCGATGATCGTGAAGCGGAAAGCGGTGCCTTCCAGGCGAGTTGACGAGGCTAGCGTGCCCAAGAATCGTGGCCCGGTCTTCTCCGCGCCCTCCACAATGCGACGCTCACGACGGCTCTGCATCAGCTGCAGCACTGACAAGGATCCGGCGAGCGCGAAGAATGCCGTGCTGAGCGAGGCGACGAATACGTGAATGACGAGCCAGACACTCTTGAGCGGATCCATCAGCGGCACAACATCGACGTAAAAGCTCACCGCTGCCGCGCCCATCAGCACGATCACAAGACCGGTAAGGAACGTACCGAGGAAGCGCAGGTCGAGGCGCGTGTTCACCAGCAGATAGATGAACGTGATCAGCAGTGTGCCGATCATCGCGAACTCATAAAGGTTGGCCCACGGCACGCGTTCGGCTGCGATTCCGCGGAGCACGGTCGCTGCCAGATGGAACAGGAAGGCGATCACGGTGAGCGTCATACCGATTCGCGCCATCACATAGCGCGGCTTTGCGGGTTCGCCGGATGCTACGTCCTCGGCAGCATCGCCAGCCGAAGCCGACCCCGAAACCGACCCAGAAGCCGACCCCGCACCGGCACCGCTGCCCACGCCAACGAGTTCACGCTCGAGCCGCGCATCTGCGGTGACCTCTGACCTTCGGGCCAGATCGAACGCGTACGCGATGAATGCTGCGGCGTAGATCGCAATCGCCGTCCAGATGGACAGGATTGAGAGAGAGTCGAGATCGGGCATGGTCCCATTCTACTTTCGGCGTTCTTTTACGGGAGGGGCATCAAGCAAGCGCGCGTGACCGGCAACGAGATCATCAACGGCGGCTGCGAGTGTGGGGTCTTCGCCACGAGCGAGCCCCGCGTATTCGAGGTGTACTACGTCGCCCCTGGTGGATGCCTTCACCCACATGCGCCGACGCGGCACGAAGAGCGCAAGCATGAGCCCGCCGAGTGCGAGCAGTGCGAACACCAGCACCCAGACGGCGGAATCATCGTGGTGAATCTGCAGCGACACGAACCGTTTCACCGACTGTGAGTAGTCAGTCGCGCCTGCAGGGGATTCATCTTCGAAGGTGACCGTGCCGCGCCCGTCCGGCAAATCAGCAGTCTCGCCGGGCTGCAGCTCGATGGAAGGCGCATCGCTGCCGTCTCCCACGATCGGCGTGAGCTCTTCGGTGTCAAGCACATACACCGACCGAGGGGTGCCCTCGTTGATTCCGAGATCGCCCTCATATACCCGCAGTGTGAGCAACGGCATCGCGAGATCTCCGTAGGCCGAAGCGAACGCGCCCGATTCGAGCTTCGCCACGGTCGGATAGAAGAAGGCGGCGATGCCGAGCTGCTCCGGCATCCCGTCAGTGACCTTAATGACACCCAGCGACGTCAAGTTGTTGTCCTGCGGCAGGAACGGCACCGAGTTGTTGTAGACGACATCTCCGTCGGCGTTGCGGACGGTAATCGTCGGTGCATACCCGTTGCCGAGCAAGTACACCTTGTCGCCGCCGACGTGCAGCGGGTGATTTACTCGCACCGACCCCTCGCGGTTTTCGCCGTTCTCGCGCACCGACACGTTGGCGGAGAAGTTGCCCGCCTGGCCGGATGCTACCGAGCCATACTCCTGGTACGTCACATCGAACGAATCCAGCGTCATCGCGTAGGGGCTGAGCGCGTCGTCGCTGACGAAGCGTCCGCGGTTCATCGACTCGTAATCCAGCAGCGTGTTCACGAAGGTCTGACCTTCCACAACAACGCGCTGCCCCGTGTAGGCGAAACTGCCGCCGACTCCCACGGTGATGAGCACGCCGACGAGGGCGAGGTGAAAGAGCAGGTTTCCGGTCTCACGCCAGTAGCCGCGCTCGGCCGAGACCGAGAAGGTACGGCCGGATCTGGACGTCGCGTCATAGCGCTCAACCCGGTAGCCGAGCGCTTTGAGCTGTTTTTGTGCGACGTCAATCGAGCGGGATGCTTCGGCATCAGCATCCGCCCCGTCGATCCCTGACGAAGGGCGTTCAACCTCGCGATGATCCTCAAGTCGCCCCAGTCGCGAAGGCGTCCGCGGCGGACGTGCGCGCAGTGCCTTGAGGTGATGTTTGATGCGCGGGATGACGCAGCCGACGAGCGAGATGAACAGCAGCAGGTAGATCGCAGAGAACCACGGCGACAGGTACACGTCGAACAAGCTCATCGCGTCGAGCACGGGGAACAGGTCGGGGTTATCTGTCTTCCACTGCGTGACGCCGTTCGGGTCAGCCATACGCTGCGGGAAGATCGATCCGGGGATGGCCGCGACCGCGAGCACCAGCAGCAGGATGATCGCCGTGCGCATCGAGGTCAGCTGTCGCCAACCCCATCGGAGCCAGCCGACGAGGCCGAGCCGTGGCTGGTTGATCGCGCCGCCGTCACCGTCGACATGGTCAGACGGGCGGAGCGGGTCAGAAGACGTCACAGCATCCTTCTTGGTTTCAGCGTCGGAATCAGAGCGGGAGGAAGACACTGCCCATCACCGCCCCGAGGCGCGACATGATGTCGGTCCAAAGTCCAGTGATCATCAGGATGCCGAGCAGAATAAGCAGCACGCCACCAGCAATGTTCACGATGCGGATATGACGGCGCAGGAACCCGATGGCCCTGGTCGCCCAGCTAAAGCCAAGAGCGACGAGGAGGAACGGGATGCCGAGGCCGAAGCTGTACGCAAGACCGAGGAATCCGGCGCGAACTGGATCGCCGACATTAACTGACAGGGCCACGATCGCGATGAGGGTGGGGCCAAGGCACGGTGCCCAGCCGATGCCGAGGGCGATACCAAGGAGCGGAGCGCCGATGATCCCGGTCTTCGAATCAACCTGAAAACGAAACTCACGTTGCGCGAAGCCAAACAGGCCGAGGAAGACGAGGCCCATCAAAACGATGACCACGCCAAGGACTCGAGTAATGATGTCGCCCCAGCGAACCAGGAAGATGCCAACGGTGCCGCTGAGCGCGGTGGATGCAACGAAGACGACGCTGAAACCCAGGATGAACAGCAGCACGCCGAGCACGAGCCGTCGACGGCCCACTCCGCCCCCTGCGCTTGTTCCCTGCGCCGAGCCCGTCGAAGAGTAAGAGCCCCCGCGCGGCGCGACCGCTCCCCCGAGGAACCCGAGGTATCCGGGCACCAGCGGAAGCACACAGGGTGACAAAAAAGACACCAGCCCTGCGAGCATCGCGACCGGAATTGCGAGCCAGAGTGCACCCGAATTTATGAGCTCAGGACTGTTCACGCGCTCTCCGCGAGCGCGTCCTTGACGAGCGTGGAGAGAATCGAGGGGCCATCGAGCGGACCAATGATGCGCGCGGCGACGCGCCCCTGCTTATCGAGCACGAGCGTGGACGGCGTTCCCTGCAGCGGTGCATCGCTGGCGAATGCAAGCTTCGCCTCACCGCTGTCAACGTCAATGAGGCTCGGGTATGTCACGCCATACGCCTCAGCGAAGGCCTTCGCAGTGTCGGGCTGGTCATAAATGTTCACGCCGATGAACGACACGTCTTCGTCTTCGTTCGCCTGCCAGACGGATTCGAGGTCTTTGGCTTCCAACCGACACGGCGCGCAGGCCGCGTACCAGAAGTTGACGACCGTGACGTCCCCGGCGATGTCCTCGCTGGAAAAAGCTTCGCCGTCTTCGGTGACGCCGCCGAAGACGATGGGCTCGCCACGGTCCTCGGGTGCGATCTCAGCGTAGGCGCCGTCGGCGGAGATGTATCCCTTGTCATTGCCCTCGAGATACTGCTCGGCCACCGGATCGGGAGCACAGGCGACTAGAGAGACAGCGAACGTCGCGGCGAGCGCAGCTCCGAGCATCCGACGTGCGTGTCGAGCGTGGGAGCGGCCGCTGCGATTCGGTCGAATCATCGAGGCGAGTGGCACATTCCCAGTCTACGCGCGGGATTCTATGGGTGATCTGGACGCATACACCACGCCTTTAGAACTTCGCCAGCACATCATCGACTCCCGCACGAAACTGCGGACATGTCGTGATGTCATGCGCACTGCACTGGACGGCATGTTCGGTCATCTCCTTCGATAGCCGCATCTCTTCCATGCGCCTGTCGAGATCAGCGAGGTGCGCGAAAAGAACCTCGTGCCGGCCACGCCTGCCGTCATCAAGCAGAATCGCAATCTGCTCGAGGGTCATCCCTGCGGCCTTGCTGCGCTGTATGACAGCGATGCGCACGATCTCGTCTTCCCCGTATCGCCGGCGGCCCGCTGCATCGCGGTCGGGTTGCAAGAGTCCGACAGATTCCCAGTGCCGCAGCACATTAGTGGGCAGTTCGAATCTCTCGGCGACCTCTCCGACGGACCATGGATGCTGCGAACTTGACTTCATGTTGACATGAAGTCACACACTGATCGAGAAAGCAAGATCAGGAGAGGAATCACCATGTATGACGCGATTGTGATCGGCGCTGGCCCCGCGGGGCTGCAGGCAGGACTGACACTGGGAAGGATGCACCGCAAGACGCTTTTACTCGATTCGGGTGCGTACCGCAACGGCACTGTCTTGCATATGCACAATGTGCTCGGCGACGACGGTACTGCTCCAGCGAAATATCGCGCGCGGGCGAAGAAGCAACTCACCGAATATCGGGATGTGGAATTCAGCGCAGGCACGGTGGCGCGCATCTCAGGAGCCGTCGACAACTTCACGGTGCACTTCCCTGATGGGCACAGCGAAGATGCTCGCCGCATCGTCCTCGCCACCGGCCTTGCCGATGAACTTCCTCATGTCGATGGGCTCGATGAGCTCTGGGGCCGCGGCGCTTTCGTATGTCCGTTCTGCGACGGCCACGAGTTCGATGGCGCCGACATCGGAATTATCGGCTCAGGGCCTCGTGCCGCGCATCTACTGGGGATGCTCGGACGCATCGCCCAGAGCATCACGGTGTTCCCGATCGACGAACCCGTCGCCGAGGAGGAACGGGCCGCGCTCGAGGCCGCCGGTGCGCGCGTTGCATCCGCCGTCGTAGCCCAGGTGCGCGCCGCAGACGACGGTGTCGCCGTCACCGCCGGGGCAGAAGTCGTTGGCGTTGCAGGGTTGTTCCTCGCGGCGGGAGGGTTTCGCCAACGTGCGCCGTTCATCGAGCATCTCGGATTGCGAATGCTCGATAGCGGCGCGATTGAGATCGACGATTTCGGACACACCTCTGTTGCCGGCATCAGTGCAGCAGGAGACCTCGCCCACCGCGCATCGATGCCCGGACCGATGGCATCCGTCATCCAGGCGGCAGCCGCTGGCCAACTAGCGGCCTCAGCCGTCGTGCAGGAACTCGCCCACGGCTGACGATTTTGAAAAGTGGTGCGCAGCTACACCGCGCCGAGGTCGATGCCCGCTGCGGCCGGCTCGGCGTAGTCGATCTCTCGCCAGACGTCGCCGCCCACGCGTTCGAACGAGGTCACGCTCGAGAGGGCACAGCGCCGCGTACGAGGATCGTGCTGCAGCCGGAGTCCGGCGACATGCAGGTGTGTGATCCAGATCGGCGCCTGATGCGAGACGATCACGATGTCCCCATCGTCTGTCTCATGCCAGGCGTCGTTCATCGCTGCTTCCATGCGTGCGGCGATCGCCGCATAGGGCTCGCCCCAACTGGGCACAGACGGATTGCGTAAGTGCCACCAACTGCGAGGATCGCGCAGCGCCCGGCTCATACGGCGACCCTCGAAGATGTTAGTCGGCTCGATGACTCGCTCCTCGATGACCGGCGCGAGGCCGAAGACCTCTGTGAAGGGTTCCGCCGATTCCTGAGCGCGCTGCAGCGGTGAGCAACGCAGCGACGTCACCGGACGGCCCAGCGTCGCGATGTGGTCGGCGGCTGCCCGCGCCATCCGCCGCCCGTCCTCGCTCAGTCGATAGTTCGGAAGCCGACCGTAGAGCACACGTTCGGGGTTGTGCACTTCGCCGTGGCGAACAAGATGAAGGCGTTCCGCGGGCATCCTAGACCTGCCGGTAGCGGGAGGAGTCGAAGCCGATGATGAAGTGGCCGATGAACGGGAATATCCACAACAGGAAGAACGAGAAGACGCCGCCCTTGCCGAAGTTCGCCCCCTCCTTGAAGGCGACGATGATCGCGAAGACGATGTTCACGATCGGGATCAGATACAGCAGAGAGAACCACCCCGACATGCCTGCAACCTTCACCAGGAAGATCACATTGACGATAGGAATCAGCGCAAGGATGCCGGGGTAACCGGCCTTGGAGAAGACCTTCCACAGCGCCACTGCATAGAGGATGTACAGCACAAGAATGAAGATGCTTCCGGTGCCGGAGAAGACCTGTGCGGTGTAGTCGTTGACGTCCATGGCCTCGAGTCTAGAGGGGCGTACAGGATGGGGCGAGGATGCCTCGACGCAGCCCCGTAGAATGGGCAAGTTCCCTTTTCTGAACTGGAGGAATCTTCCGTGCTTCGCACTCACACGACCGGCTCCCTGCGAGCCGAACACATCGGTCAGACCATCACCCTCTCGGGCTGGGTCGATCGTCGTCGTGATCACGGAGGAGTCGCGTTCATCGATCTCCGCGATGCCTCGGGCATCGCCCAGGTGGTCATCCGCGACGAAGCGACTGCGCACCCGCTGCGCAGCGAGTTCGTCCTCAAGGTCACCGGCGAGGTTTCCCGCCGCCCAGAGGGAAACGCCAACCCGAACCTTCCCAGCGGCGAGATCGAAGTGATCGCGACCAGCGTCGAGGTCCTCAACGAATCTGCTCCTCTCCCCTTCCAGGTCTCGACGGGTCTCGGCGACTCTGAGACGGTCGGTGAGGATGTGCGGTTCAAGTACCGCTATCTCGACCTGCGTCGCCCGGCCGCGGCATCCGCTCTTCGCCTGCGCTCGAAGGTTTACAAGGCCGTGCGCGAGGTTCTTGATGCACGCGAGTTCGTCGAGGTTGAGACTCCGACGCTCACGCGCTCGACGCCAGAGGGCGCTCGCGACTTCGTCGTGCCCGCACGCCTGCACCCCGGCAGCTGGTACGCCCTGCCGCAGAGCCCGCAGCTGTTCAAGCAGCTGCTCATGGTCGGCGGCATCGAGAAGTATTACCAGATGGCGCGCTCGTACCGCGATGAGGACTTCCGTGCCGACCGGCAGCCGGAGTTCACGCAGCTCGACATCGAGATGAGCTTCGTTGACCAGGAAGACGTCATCGAGATGATGGAAAGCGTCATCACCGCGATGTGGAAGACCATCGACGTCGACGTGCAGACGCCGATTCCGCGCATCACCTACGCCGATGCGATGGCGAAGTACGGCTCCGACAAACCTGACCTGCGGTTCGGTCTCGAGCTCGTCGAGGCGACGTCCTACTTCTCGGAGACCACTTTCCGAGTGTTCCAGGCGGAGTACGTCGGCGCGGTCGTCATGCCCGGCGGCGCAAGCCAGCCCCGCAAGAAGCTCGACGCCTGGCAGGACTGGGCAAAACAGCGCGGTGCCCGCGGCCTCGCCTACGTCCTCTTCAACGAAGACGGCTCGCTCGGCGGCCCGGTGGCCAAGAACCTGTCCGAGGCAGAGCAGGCAGGCCTTGCTTCTCTGGTTGGCGCGCAGCCTGGCGACTGTGTGTTCTTCGCCGCCGGTTCGGCGAAAGACTCGCGTGCGCTGCTCGGCGCTGCTCGCGTGGAGATCGGTCGTCGCCTCGATCTGCTTGACCCCGACACCTTCGCGTTCACCTGGGTTGTAGATGCTCCGATGTTCGAGCCTGCGGCGGATGCCGTAGCATCCGGTGACGTCGCCGTCGGGGCTGGCGCATGGACGGCCGTCCACCACGCCTTCACCGGCCCGAAGCCAGAGTTTGCTGACACGTTCGACACCGACCCCGGATCCGCTCTCGCCTACGCCTACGACATCGTCTGCAACGGCTCAGAGCTCGGCGGCGGCTCGATCCGTATCCACCGCGAAGACGTGCAGAAGCGCGTGTTCGAGGTCATGGGCATCTCGGATGAGGTCGCGAACGAACAGTTCGGCTTCTTGCTGGATGCGTTCAAGTTCGGCGCCCCGCCCCACGGCGGAATCGCGCTGGGCATGGACCGCGTGCTGCAGCACCTCACCAAGACCGAGTCGATCCGCGAGGTCATCGCGTTCCCGAAGACCGGCAACGGCTTTGACCCGCTGACCAGCGCTCCGGCGCCGATCACCGATGCGCAGCGTGCCGAAGCTGGCGTGGACTTCGAGCCGGAGTCCGACGAGGCCTAACTCCCGCCGCCGCCGCTGCGCCTCCGAGCCCTAACCTGCGCCGCCGAGCCCCCGTTTTATCGTCGACCCCCCGTCGTAGCTACGTGTTTACGACGGGGGGTCGACGCGTAGACGGGGGCTCGATGCACCGAGACAACCTATCGATCGCACGACAGGACGGCCCGAAAGTAGACCTCCGCATCGGAACCCCGCTAGTGTGCAAAACGCAGAGACATGCACGCCACCGTTTGGTCACCTCACGTTCACCTGAGCCGCTGTTCGAGGTCATCATCGGCTTGTAGCATCCTCTCGCAACCCGAAACCGGCTCACAGCGCCGGACACCGAGAGGATCGACCATGGCAACCATCCCCCGTCGTAAGCGCATCGTGGCAGGTGTCGCCCTCGCCGCGACCGCTGCGCTCGCGCTGAGTTCCTGCGCAGGCGGCACCGACGCTGGCGAAGACAGCGTCGCAGCAACTGCGACGTCGGTCTCTGACTTCGGCTCATTCGAAGACCTTGAGGCAGCGGCTAAGGCCGAAGGTCAGCTCAATGTGATCGCTCTCCCCCGCGACTGGGCAAACTACGGTGAGGTCCTTGACCTGTTCGCCGAGACCTACCCCGAGATCACGATCAACGAGGCCTCCCCGGATGTCTCCAGCCAGGAAGAGATCACTGCCGCAGAGACCAACGCAGGACTTGACACCGCACCCGACGTCTTCGATCTCGGCCTCGCCGTCGCCCTCGCGAGCACCGATCACTTCGCCCCGTACCAGGTGCAGACCTGGGACGACATCCCTGACGCGTTGAAGGAGCCGAGCGGCCTGTTCGTCGGCGACTACGGCGGGTACCTTTCGATCGGCTACGACTCCTCGAAGTTCGATGAGCCCACTTCGCTTGAGGACCTGTTGGGATCCGACTTCAAGGGCTCCGTGGCGATCAACGGTGACCCGACCCAGGCCGGAGCAGCCTTCGCCGCCGTGGGACTTGCCGCGGTGCAAGATGGCGGAACTCTGGATGACTTCCAGCCCGGAATCGACTTCTTCAGCGAATTGCAGAAGGCCGGCAACTTCCTCAAGGTCGACGCGACACCAGCGACGGTCACCAGCGGCGAGACCCCCGTCGTCTTCGACTGGGACTACCTGAACGCAGGCCTCTCTGCGGAGAACCCGGATTGGAAGGTCGCCGTGCTCGACGGCGTCGGCTACGCCGGCTACTACAACCAGGCCATCAACAAGGATGCTCCGCACCCGGCCGCTGCACGCCTGTGGCAGGAGTTCCTCTTCAGCGACGAGGTTCAGAACCTGTGGCTGAAGGGTGGCGCACGTCCGTCTCGCATGGAGGCCATGACCGAGGCCGGCACGATCGACGCTGAGCTCGCTGCGGCGCTTCCTGAGGTACCCGAAGAGACTGTCGTTCCCACCGAAAAGCAGAGCGCCGACGCCGGCACCCTGCTCGGTGAGAAGTGGGCAGCGGCGATCCAGTGACTTCGCTGACCGTGGGGGCGGATGCCGCGGCATCCGCCCCTTCCCCCGCCGGGCCGTCTCGCTCGGCCCGGCGGTCCGGTATGTCCGTCGCGTGGCTGGGTCTGGTTCCATTCACCGCGTACGTGCTGCTCTTCCTCGCTGTGCCGACGATTCTGGCAATCGCCTCCGGCTTCTTCACCAAAGATGGCGCCTTCACGTGGACGAACGTCACAGCGTTGGGCGACCCCGTCGTGCTGGGCACGTTCGCCAGTTCTGCGGGACTGTCACTGCTGACCGCCATCGTCGGCGCTGTAGCCGGTGCGCTGGTCTGCTACGCGATGCTCGGCATCAACCCTCAAGGCACGGTGCGCTCGACGGTGGATGCCGCGGCAGGCGTACTCGCACAGTTCGGTGGTGTCATGCTCGCCTTCGCGTTCATCGCCACAGTCGGGGCTCAGGGCGTCATCACACTGTTCCTGAAGAACAGCTTCAACCTCAACATCTACGAGAACGGCACGTGGCTCTACGAAGTGCCAGGGCTCATCATGCCCTACATCTACTTCCAGGTGCCGCTCATGATCATCACGTTCATGCCGGCACTGGCTGCGCTCAAGCCGCAGTGGGCAGAAGCGAACCTCACACTCGGCGGCACGCGCACGAGCTTCTGGCTACGCGTCGGAATCCCCGTGCTCGCCCCATCGTTCCTCGCTAGCCTGCTGCTGCTGTTCGCGAACTCCTTCTCGTCATATGCCACCGCCGCTGCGCTCATCAGCCAGGGGTCGCAGATCGTTCCGCTGCAGATTCGTGCCGCACTCACCAGCGAGACGGTGCTCGGCCGTGAGAACCTCGCCGGTGCCCTGGCACTGGGCATGATCGTCGTCGTCGGCATCGTGATGGGCCTCTATTCCCTCATCCAGCGTCGGGCAGCGAGGTGGCAGTCATGAACCGCATCGCCCCCTCACGCGCAACGCGGTGGGTCATCGGCATCCTGATCGGCGCCTTCTTCGTCATCCCGCTGATCTCCACGTTCCTCTACACCGTCCTCCTCAAAGACGGAAGCTGGACGTTCGAACGCTGGACAGCACTGTTCGACCCGGCGGCATCTGCAGCGATCAAGCCAATCTGGACGGGCCTGGGTAACTCGCTCGTCCTCGCCGGGATCGCTGTCGCCATCGTGCTCCTGTTGCTCGCGCCGACGATGATCCTGGTGAACCTTCGCTTTCCGAAGCTGAAGCCGCTCTTCGAGTTCACCGTGCTCCTGCCGATTTCCATCCCTGCAATCGTGCTTGTGGTCGGGCTTGCGCCGATCTATCTGCAGATCGGACGCACCCTCGGAACCGGCACCTGGACATTGGCATTCGCTTACGGCATCACCGTGTTGCCGTTCGCTTTCCGTTCGATCCAGGCGTCCATCGATGCTGCTGACCTCCGCACTCTCGCGGAGGCGGCGCGCTCGCTCGGTGCAAGCTGGCCGGTCGTCGTGCTGAAGGTGCTCGCACCAAATATGCGTCAGGGTTTGCTGTCGGCATCCCTCATCTCGATCGCCGTCGTCCTCGGCGAGTTCACGATCGCGTCTCTGCTGAACCGTCAGGTTTTCCAGACCGCACTGGTCGTCGTCAATAAGCAAGACGCGTACGCCCCAGCAATCTTCACGCTGCTCGCGCTGGCGTTCTGCTTCCTGCTGCTGCTCCTCATCGGCCGCGCTGCCCGCGGCAACCGAAAGGCACGTTCATGACTACCCCGAACGCCCTCCCGCCCACCAAAGACAATCTGCTGCTCTCCGAGGCCGGCGAGGGAACGCGCGTCCAGTTCCAGGGCATCGAGAAGAGCTACGGGTCAAACAAGGTGCTGCACGGTGTCGACCTCGACATCGCACCGGGCGAGTTCGTCTCATTGCTCGGCCCCTCCGGTTGTGGAAAGACCACGGCGTTGCGGGTGCTTGCGGGCCTCGAGAGCGCCGACGGCGGCGCGGTGCTGCTGGGCGGTCAGGACGTCTCTCGCGTCCCGACGAACAAGCGCGACATCGGCATGGTCTTCCAGTCCTACTCGCTGTTCCCGCATCTGCGCGTTGATGACAACACCGCCTTCGGGCTGAGGCGTCGAGGCATCGGCAAGGCGAAGGCCGCTAAACGAGCGCTCGACGCCCTCGAACTCGTCGGCCTCGGCAGCTTCGCCGACCGTTATCCGCATGAGCTCTCCGGTGGCCAGCAGCAGCGCGTCGCGCTCGCCCGTGCCCTCGTCACTGAGCCGCGAGTATTGCTGCTCGACGAGCCTCTCTCGGCACTCGATGCCAAGGTGCGGGTGCAGTTGCGCGATGAGATTCGGCGCATTCAGTTGCGCCTCGGAATCACCACAGTGTTCGTCACGCACGACCAGGAGGAGGCCCTCGCTGTTTCCGACCGGATCGCCGTGATGGATGCCGGACGCATCGACCAGATCGACACCCCGGAAGAGTTGTACCTTCGGCCCGCCACGGCGCATGTCGCGGCATTCGTCGGACTCTCCAGTGTCGTTGCCGGCGTAGCTTCCGGTGGTGTCGTCAAAGTGTGGGGTCGCGACTTGCCGACCAACTCGCCCGCCGAGGGTGACGTCGAAGTGCACCTTCGTCCTGAAAACCTGCGATTCGCAGGAGAAGCGGATGCCGCGACCAGCGGACTTGTCGAAGAAAGTACTTTCCTCGGCAGCATCCGCCGCACGCTCGTCAAGACGGATGCCGGTGAGCTGGTGCGCGTCCAGCACGACGCGCAGTTCCATCCGGCCTTCGGCGACCGCGTGTACCTCGCTGTCGAACCAGTGCCGGTCGCGGTGCGCGCGAAGAGCTGAGCCGCAGCTGGGTCCGCACCCGCGATGTTCGACCCGTCGCTGAGGCCCCGTTTTACCGTCGACCCCCGCCGCTGAGGCCCCGTTTTGCCGTCGACCCCCCGTCGTATTCACGTGAGTACGACGGGGGGTCGACGCTAAGACGGGGGCTCGATGCGTGACCGACGCGGGCTCGATGCGTAAGCGTGGGTGGGCGGGCGCTATGACGGGGCGGGCGCCGCTACAGCACGCGTGCGAGGAAGTCCTGCGTACGCGGGTTCTGCGGGTTCGAGAGCACGTCGCTCGGATCGCCCTGTTCGACGATGACGCCGCCGTCCATGAAGATCGCCCGTGAAGCGACCTCACGGGCGAAGCCCATCTCATGAGTGACGACGAGCATCGTCATGCCCTCGTCTGCAAGTGAGCGCATCACCTGCAGCACCTCGCCGACCAGCTCGGGATCCAGCGCTGAAGTCGGCTCATCGAACAGCATCATGTCGGGGTTCATGCAGAGCGCCCGGGCGATCGCCACGCGCTGCTGCTGACCACCCGAAAGGTGCCCTGGGTAAGCATCGGCCTTCTCTGACAGGCCGACGCGACCCAGCATCTCGTGCGCGATCTTCTCAGCATCCGCCTTGGAACGCTTGAGCACGCGCCGCTGCGCCATGGTGAGGTTTCCGAGCACGTTCATGTGCGGAAACAGGTTGAAGCTCTGAAAGACCATCCCGATGCGGGTGCGCACCCGGTCAATGTCAACATCCGGGTCAGTGACATCGATACCTTCGATGAAGATCTTGCCGCCGGTAGGCTCCTCCAGCAGGTTCACCGAGCGCAGCAGTGTGGATTTGCCGGAGCCAGACGGCCCGATTACGCAGACAACCTCGCCGGCCTGCACAGTGAGGTCGATGCCTTTGAGCACCTCGTTGTCGCCGAAGCTCTTCACGAGCCCCCGAGCTTCGATAGCGGGAGCGTGGACGTCGATCAGATCGGTGCTCATCGTTCTCTCGCCATTCGTCGTTCGAGCCAGGCCGCCAGACGCGTCAGCGGAATTGTCACCACAAGATACAGCAGTGCCGCCATCACCAACGGCGTGCCGTTCGCGTTCTGATTCGCGAGGTCACGCGCGAAGGTCGTCAGCTCACGCGACATGAGTGTGCTTCCCGCGATGAACACGAGCGAGGTGTCTTTCAGTAGCAGCACGAACTCATTCGTCAGCGGCGGAATGATGATGCGGAATCCCTGCGGAAGCGTCACCCAGAACATCGTCTTCATCGGTGACATGCCGAGCGATCGAGATGCCTCGATCTGCCCCTTCGGCACCGCTTGGATGCCTGCGCGAATGACCTCGGCCATGTAGGCGGATGACACCAGGATCAACCCGACAAGGCCGGATGCTGCGGGCCCACCAGGAATCTTGATCCCCAAGCCGATCGGCAGCATGAATGCAACAGCAAAGATCGTCAGCAGAGCAGGCAGACCGCGGAACAGTTCAATCCACGCGGTAGCGAACCAGCGATACGGCAGGATGCTCGACATCTTCATCATCGCGAACAGGATGCCGAGCACGGCCCCGCCCACGAATCCGACCAGCGTGAACCACAGGGTGTTCACCAGCGCGGTGACGATGATGTCGGGGAACAGCTTGGCCGCGACCGCAGGGTCGAGGAACTGTTTTCCGAATCGTGCCCAATCAGTGCCGATAACGGCCCAGGCGAGGAACGCGACAAATATCGCGTACATCACCACCCGGTAGAGCTTCTGCCGGGTTCTGCGTTTCATAGCCATCGTCGTTGATGCCTGTCAGCGCAGATCAGTTGGCTGCGAAATAGGTGTCGTAGATCTCCTGGTAGGTGCCATCATCGCGCAGCTCCTGCAGCGCGGCATTGACGGCGTCGATCAGTTCAGCCTTCTCGCCCTTGGCGAAGGCGAAACCATAGGACTCGTCGGTGTCGTACTCTTCGACGATCGTGTAGGTCGCATCGGCACGCTCGTGCTCGATGTTCACCGGCTGGTCCTGCAGGATTGCGTCGATCTGACCGGCCTGGATCGCCGGCCACAGCTCGCCATCAGAGGGATAGCGGATGATCTCGGTGTCATCGGGAGCGTTCTCAGTCGTGTACGTCTCACCGGTGGTGCCCTGCTGCACGCCGACAGTCTTACCCGCGAGATCGTCGATCGACTCGATGTCAGAGTCAGCGCGCACCAGCAGCGACTGCAGTGAGTCGTAGTACGGGTCAGAGAAGTCGAGGTTCTCTTTGCGCTCGTCCGTAATCGTCATGGCCGAGGCGCCCATGTCACAGTCGCCCGTGAGCAGGACGGTGCCAGAGGTCAGCGCTTCGAAGCTCACATCCTGCACCGCAAGCTTGAGGTCGAGGTTCTTCGCAATGGCACCCAGCAGATCGATATCGAATCCGGTGTAACCGGTATCGGTCGAGGAATCCTCGAACTCGAACGGTGCGTAGGGAATGTCCGAACACATCGTGAGCGTGCCGGCCTCGACTAGACCGTAATCAGTGGCTCCCGCCTCGGGAGTCTCATCACCTTCGCCCGCATCGCCGCCGCTGGCGCAACCAGCGAGAGCGAGAGTGGCGCTCGCGGCGAGCGCGATACCGAACAGGACGTTACGACGACGGGACATGACCGCTCCAAGATGACGGGGCGGGGGCGCCCACGGACGGGTATGCAGATCATCTTGACATGACGCGCACCGCAAATGCTTGTCTAGAACATCACGTTTGCGTTGCGCTCCTGACGAAATGCGCAACAGCGCCCCGAATCCGCAAGTCTCGCGGAGGAGGGAGTGCGCTCCGCGACTCAGACCTCGAAGTCGACGGCCACGCGGGAAGCCACCACAGAGCGGATGTAGACCGCTACCTCTTCGTGAGCGGGGTGTACGGCGTACTGCTCCAGCGCCTCGACCGAGTCAAAGTCAGCAACGAGGGTGACGTCCCAGTTCGCGTCGGGGTAGACCGAGTTTGCGCCCGCGGAGATCGACCGGATCTGCGGCACAACACCATCGAGGGCGTTCAGCCGCTGCGCCATCTCGGCAGCCTGGGCGCCGCGCTGCGCAGCATCCTCGCTGGCGAGCTTCCAAGTAACTACGTGGCGAATTGTCACATCGTCTCCAGTCGCTGGCGCAGGCGGTCAGCCGAGACCCGCCACTGCGCGTGAAATTCGTCGTCGATCAAGACGACGGGGATCTTTTCCCACCAAAGCTCATAAAGTGCAGGATCGTCGTCGATCGATTTTTCGACAATCTCAATATCGTCGCCCACCCCGTCGGGGAGTTCGGCTACGACCATTTCAACGATCTCTAGTGCGGTAGGGCACAAGTGACAAGTAGATCGGCCAATGACGGTGATGGTGGTCACGCCGAGGGAACCTCGACGCTACGCCCCGCGGCGATCCACTCGCCGGTGCCACCGTCGACGTTGGTGGCGTCATAGCCTCGCGATTCGAGCGCCTCTACAACGCGGCCAGATCGACCGCCCGCCTGGCAGATGACGTCGAATGCCTCGGCGGGTAGTTCTTCGAGTCGGTTTCCGATCTCAGACATCGGAATGTTCACCGCACCGGGCACATGTCCGGCAGCGAATTCGTCGCGCTCGCGCACGTCGATGAGCGGCGTATTCTCGCGCGCGGCGAGCTCAACAATGTTGATCGACTTCATGACAACCCTTCTAAAAGAACGTCAAATATGGGCGCAGCGACACAAAACGCCCCCTTCGACAATCTCAGGGAGCGCTCGTGTCTGGCCGCTTTACTTCTTGTTGCGACGCTGGTGGCGAGTCTTACGAAGCAGTTTGCGGTGCTTCTTCTTCGCCATGCGCTTGCGGCGCTTCTTGATGACTGAACCCACGGAAACCTCACTAAGTCAGTGGCTGGGCGTCACATGAAGTCGGACACCCGGATACGGGCACGGAAAATGCCTCGGGTCAGTCTAGCAAACCATCACCGGTGCAAAGTGCACGTGCTCTGAGGTGCGAGACAGATTGGTCAGCCGACGTCGGAGATAGGACGTTGGAGGGCGTCGGCAACAGCCGACTCCGGCACGCGATAGCTGCGGCCGAATCGGATCGCCGGGAGCTCGCCAGAGTGCACGAGCCGGTAGACAGTCATCTTCGACACGCGCATGAGCTCAGCGACTTCGGCGACCGTGAGGAAACGGACGTCTGGAACTTCGGGCATCCCCATTACCCCTTTCTGCTGAAGCACACTCTATTGCGAAGGTGAGTCGCATGTAAACCCACGTGGCGACAGTGACCTGTGTTACTCCTGTGAATTTAGCGCTCGCGGGCGGCGCGTTCGCGTGCGTCCTTCAGCACCTGACGTTCGATTTTGCGAGCATCACGCAGGGCCTTCTCGGCGATGCGCACGGACTTCCGCGCCTCACGCACCTTCTTGTCCGCCGCAATCTCTGGGGGCTCAGGATCGATCCACCCGGTCTGCGACGCGTGAGGTTCCCCCCTGTCGAGGCCCGCGATGTATGCCTCCACTCCGTCGAAGATCCGCTCGACACCAAAGTGGAATGGATCGTCCTCCTGGGAGAACACCCCTGCTTCGATCGCCTCACGCAGCGCGGGGAACTCCTCCGCAGTGATCACGCGATCGAACATCTCTGCCTCATACGCAGTGATCTGTTCGGGGGACATGCCACTGCTCCGCGCCTGCTCGGCGTAACCGGCCAGCACAATGCCATACCAACGGGCCGACCCGGTGGCAGCGAGTACGACAGCGAGTGCTTCAGAATCGCTGAGCAGCGTTCCTTTCAGGCTCTCGAGACCAGCATCCAGCCACGCGGAGCTTTTGGGGGTGATCGGCGAGCCGGTGATCGGAATCGACAGCAACCACGGGTGAGCCAGGTAATGGTGCGCCTGCGCATCGAATAACACACGCAGTTTCGCCCGCCACCCCTCCTGCTCACGCATCTCCTCCGGAGGGAGCCCGGTCGCTTCTTCCTGCATCAACAGCAGGAGGTCATCCTTCGCACTGACATATCGGTATAGCGACATCGGCGTGAAGCCCAGCTTGGCCGCAACCGCCGCCATCGACACGGCCCCCAGGCCCTCGGCATCAGCCAGCGCGACCGCCGCTTCGACGATCTTCTCGACACTCATCTCTCGCTTGGGTCCGCGCTGCGGGTTTGCCGCCACGCCCCAGGCGAGCGCGATCCCTCTGGGCAGTTCGGGAGGTTCGACGTCACTCATGTTCACCATCCTAGTTCTGTATATGACGTAAACAGTGTGTTACTGTCATACACAAAAGTATGCGACATACACAGTTTGACAGCGGAACTCACACAGAAGGAAACGACATGACCAACCCAGCCATCGAAATCCGCGGGCTCCGAAAGGCTTTCGGAAAGCACACCGTCATCGACCACATCGACCTCACTGTCGGACCAGGCGAAATCTTCGCTCTGCTCGGCCCGAACGGCTCCGGAAAGACCACGACCATCAACATCCTCACCACCCTCATTTCGGCGGATGCGGGGACCGCCGCGGTGAGCGGATTCGACGTGGCATCCGATTCGATGCAAGTGCGCCGCCGCATCAGCCTCACCGGTCAATCCGCCGCCGTCGACGACGCACTCAGCGCTGTCGAGAACGTCGTAATGTTTGGTCGCCTCGCGGGACTCAGCGGCAGTGCAAGTCGTCGTCGCGCCAAAGAACTGCTCGAGAACTTCGGCCTCACCGCTGCCGCTACCCAGCGCGTTGCCACGTTTTCCGGCGGCATGCGCCGTCGACTCGACCTGGCACTGAGCTTCGTTGTCACCCCGGAAGTGTTGTTCCTCGACGAGCCCACCACCGGACTCGACACTCACAGCCGGCGCGACCTCTGGGACATCATCCGCGCACTCGCGTCGGCCGGAACGACCGTCTTCCTCACCACGCAGTACCTCGAAGAGGCAGACCAGCTCGCCGACCGCATCGCCGTACTGCATGACGGCCGAATCGCCGCTCTTGGCACCGCCGCCGAGCTGAAGGCACGCATCGGCGGAGACACTGTCGAGCTGCATGACTCGCGAGGTCAACTCGTGCGCGAACTCCCTACCGACGGAACCGTGTCGGGCGTTCGACGTGCCCTCGATGTGCTCGAACAGCAGGGCGCCGATGGCATCGTGACGCTGCGCCGTCCCACCCTTGACGACGTCTTCCTCGCCGTCACCACATCCGGCTCCCCCACGGACAGCCGCTCACACATGAAGGAAAACGCATGACCACTGCACTCGCCACGCCCACGTCCCCTTCTCTCCGACCGTCGTTGCGCGGCTTGACCGCCGAGACCGTCTTCGTTGGCCGGAGTTTGCGTCACTCGCTCCGCGACGGTGAATCGCTGCTGATGGCGATCATGCTTCCCGTGATGCTCATGCTCATGTTCACATGGGTGTTCGGCGGCGCGATCGACCCATCTGGCTCCTACGTCGACTACGTCGTGCCCGGCATCATCCTTACTTGTGCTGGTTTCGGCGCAGCATCCACAGCGGTGTACGTAGCCAACGACATGCGCACGGGAATCATCGACCGCTTCCGCACGATGCCAGTGCGCTCAGGCGCTGTGCTCACCGGACACGTCGTCGCAAGCCTTGTGCGCAACCTTGTCGCCACGGCCATCGTCATCGGTGTCGGCGTGCTAGTCGGTTTTCGTCCTAGCGCCACATTCACGGAGTGGGTGTTGATGGGCCTGTTCATCACGCTGTACCTGCTCGCGCTCACCTACCTTTTCGCGGCGCTCGGCCTCGCTGCAAGCTCACCGGAGGGCGCCAACGGTTACGGATTCATCCTGCTGTTCCTGCCGTATCTCTCCAGCGCTTTCGTCCCGGTGTCGAGTATGCCGACGTGGCTGCAGCCGGTCGCCGAGTATCAGCCCATCACACCGATAGTCGAGACGATCCGGAGCCTGCTGATGGGAACGGATGCGGGCATGCAGCCGCTGTGGGCGCTGCTGTGGTGCGTCGGGATCCTCGTCTTCGCCGCAGTGTGGGGTGCATGGCTGTTTCGGCGCAAGGCCGGCGCTCGCTGACGGGTACGCGAACGGGGTCCGGGCCAGAGTGGCTCGGACCTCGGACCGTCAGGCGCCCAAGCGACGAAGCGCGGTCGTGACGACGTGCTTCGCGGATGCCGCGGCACGGCCGGCGAGTTCCGCAGCGTGTGAGGCGTTCTCATTGAGCGGCACAAACGAGAAGTCGACTTCGGGCGCGTCGTCACCGAAGGCATCGACAAGGAACGGCACCAGCCAGTCGTCGATCTTTTCGAGTGGCCCCACCTCGATGCTGTAGAAGCGGCGCTGCCCATCTTCACGGACGCTGACGAGGTCGGCATCGCGCAACACCTTAAGGTGCTTCGACACCGTCGGCTGGCTGATGCCCAGTTCGCTGACGATCTGCGAGACACTGCTGCCAGTGTCGCTCTCAGCGGCATGCTGCAGGAGGAGCTGAAGTATGTCGCGCCTCGTGCCGTCTGCGATCACGTCGAAGATGTCGGTCATGTGATCAGGGTAGTCGTCTCTCGTGCGGAGTACCATGACGAAGGCTCACCGAGATATCCTCTGTGAGTCTTTGCGCACGACGCTCAGGGAGGGGGAACATGTCGAGCATTGGTTCGTCGACGTCACCCCGCACCCGCGCGCGCGACCTGTGGCACTTGATTCGTCACCTCGTCAGCGCTTCGCCAGCGCGATTCGCCATCCTCATATTCAGTGCGCTGATCCTGCTGTTCACCGCCCTGTTCTCGCTGCCGATAGCCTCAGCATCCGGCGCTGTCACGCCCCTCAGCGATGCCCTCTTCACCGCGGTGTCAACGATCTGCGTCACAGGCCTTGCGACAGTCGACATGGCTGCCCATTGGTCTCCGTTCGGGCACGTGCTGATCTTCCTCGGAGTGAACATCGGCGGCATGGGCGTGTTGACCCTGGCCTCCGTCCTCGGGCTGGTCATATCCAAGAAGCTGGGGCTTCGCGCCAAGCTACTCGCGGCCGGTGACAGCAATCCGCTGCGCGCACACGGCGGTGTCGTTAACGAGGGCCAGACCGTGCGGCTCGGTGAAGTCGGACAGTTGTTGAAAACGGTCGCCCTGTCACTACTGATCATCGAACTCGTCGTCGCGATGCTGCTGTACCCCGGGCTCGTGATGGCGGGGATCACGCCACTGACTGCCCTCTGGGAAGCTCCTTACTACGCGGCGATGTCTTTTACGAACACTGGCTTCACGCCGAACGCAGGTGGAGTCGTCGAGTTCGCCGACGACTACTTCGTTCTGAGCGTGCTTATGGTGAGTGTGTTCCTCGGCAGCATCGGCTTTCCCGTGATCTACACGCTTCTGAAGCACCACCTCAATGTGAAGCGCTGGTCACTGCATTCGAAGCTCACGCTCATCACCACGGGAATCCTGTTCATCGCCGGGGCCGTTGCGTTCCTGATCCTCGAGTATGACAACCCGCTCACTTTCGGATCGATGGATGCCGTCGACACCACGTTCCAGGCGTTCTTCCTGTCCGCGATGACGCGCTCAGGAGGCTTCAGCGTCGTTGAGATCGGCGACCTGAACGGCTCGTCCCTCGTCACCGGGTCAATGCTGATGTTCGTCGGCGGCGGTTCCGCCTCCACTGCGGGCGGTATCAAGGTCACCACGCTGGCTGTCCTCGCGATCGCGGTCTGGTCCGAGGCACGTGGACGCCAGTCGGTTGAAGCATTCGGTCGTCGTATTCCCAGTGACGTGCAGCGCGTCGCACTCTCCGTCGTCGCGTGGGGCGCCACTATCGTCGCACTTTCAACCATCGTGATCGCTCAGATCACGAAAGCGCCGATTGCCGACGTGCTTTTCGACGTGATCTCTGCCTTCGGCACAGTCGGGCTCAGCACTGGGCTGACGGCAGAGCTCCCAGACTCGGCGTCCTACGTCATGGCGGCGACCATCTTTATGGGTCGCATTGGTACAGTGACTCTCGCCGCGGCAGTCGCCGCGACTTCCCGCTCGCAGCTGTATTCGCTGCCTGTTGAAAGGCCGATCGTTGGTTGAAGTCCTCCGGGGCGATGCCCCTGTGCTCGTTATCGGTCTCGGCCGGTTCGGCGCTGCCTGTGCGGGCGAGCTTGACCGGCTCGACCGCGACGTGCTCGCGATGGACGAGAACCTCGAGCTCGTGCAGAAGTGGTCGGATCGGGTCACTCACACCGTGCAGGGCGATGCCCGAAACATCGACGCGTTGCGTCAGATCGGTGCGCAAGACTTCCAGGTAGCGGTAGTGGCGGTGGGTTCGCTCATCGAAGCATCCGTCTTGATCACTGCGAACCTCGTCGACCTCAAAGTGCCACAGATCTGGGCCAAAGCCGTTTCGCAGTCACACGGCAAGATTCTTGCCCGTGTGGGCGCTAACCACGTCATCTACCCTGAGCGCGAGGCGGGCGAACGCGTCGCGCACCTCGTCAGCGGACGGATGCTGGACTTCATCCGCTTCGACGACGATTTCGCTCTCGCCAAGATGTATCCGCCGAAATTCATCCGCGGCGTGGGATTGAACGAGTCCGGCGTGCGCTCGAAGTACAAGGTCACCGTCGTCGGTGTCAAAAGCCCAGGCAAGCCGTTCCGCTATGCGGAGGCCGATACGGTCGTCACCAACCACGACCTCATCATCGTCTCTGGAACCAACAGCGACATCGAACGGTTCGCGTCGCTGGACCGGTAATCCCGACGCTCGCTCAGGATGCGGCCCGCGTTACGATCCTGCGGCGAGCTCTTTCGCACGCGCGAGCGCCGCATCGGTTGCCTCGGCGAACACCTGATCAAGATGGGCATCTTGCAGGACCGCGACAGCGCGCTCTGTGGTGCCTTTCGGGCTGGTAACCCTGCGGCGTAGTTCCGAGGGTTCCTCATCGGATGCCTCTAGCAATGCTGTCGCGCCGATGAAGGTCTGCTCGGCCATCAGTCGCGCATCAGCTTCGCTAAATCCCTTGCCGATCGCTGCTTTGGTGAGCTCTTCGATGAGCAAGAACACATACGCAGGCCCCGACCCCGAAATGGTCGACAACGCATCGATCTGCTCTTCGGGCACCTCGACGACAGCGCCGACAAGTTCGAACAGCCGACGAACGATGGCAAGGTCGTCGTCGGACGCTGCTGGCCCGGCAGCAAGCCCGGTCACGCCCTTTCCGACCGTCGACGGAGTGTTAGGCATCGACCGAATCGTGCGGGCACTCTCGCCCAACGCGCCGGCAAAAGTGTCGAGAGTGACTCCGGCTGCCAGGCTCACAACAATCGCATCCGGGCGGAGAACAGGGGCGATCTCGCGAAGCAGATCGGGAACCATATGCGGCTTCACACCGACGAGGATGACGCGGGCTGCGGCCGCAGCATCCGTATTTCCGCTGGGCTGCTCTTCCAACGCGATCGCCTTCACACCATCGAGTTCGGCAAGTGACGCAGCCTTGTCAGCCGTGCGGTTGGTGGCGGTAATCCCTCCTTCGACCTCGATGCCAGAGGCGACAACGCCATGCAGAATGGCACCGCCCATCGAGCCAGCACCAAGGAACGCGAGGGACGGGAGCGAATCAGCCATGTCGTCATCCTATTCGCGGCATCCGACAGCGCCGAGGAGGCTGAGGCGGAACTGCGGCATCAGAACTACAATCAGGTGTCATGAGCGGATCTGCCAATAAACACGACCTCGACCTCATCATGGATGCCGTCCTCGGATGCGCCGACGTCGAGAAGCTCATCAGCCTGAAGACGTACACCGTCGACGACGATGAGTTGCTGGTCGCAGTGAAAGTTGCGCTTCCCGGAGAGAAAACGGTTCGCGACGTCGCGGACACGATCAACGAGATTGAGGCGCAGATCCTCGACACCGTCACGGGCGTGCGCGCTGTTTATATCCAGCCCGACATCTACCGCCCCTCACTGGATC
Organism: Microbacterium sp.; assembly: GCA_003524435.1. GTDB lineage: Bacteria > Actinomycetota > Actinomycetes > Actinomycetales > Microbacteriaceae > Microbacterium. Next base: position 6,024 of record DQHP01000101.1, on the reverse strand, counting down.
CTGAGCCTCCTACCGACGTGTTCGTCTTGAAGTCCGAGGACTGATTCTTCCTCACTCAGCGCCGCTGCTCGAAGAAATCACGCAGCAGTGTGCTCGCGGCATCCGCCCGCACACCGCCGATAACCTCGGCGCGGTAAGGAAGTCGGCGATCGCGCAGCACGTCGTACATCGACCCGGCGGCGCCGGCTTTGTCATCCCAGGCACCGAAGACCACGCGGCTGATCCGTGCCTGCAGAATCGCTCCGGCGCACATCACGCACGGCTCCATAGTGACGATGAGCGTGCGGCTTTCGAGATTCCAGGAACCGACGGATGCCGCTGCCTGCCTCAGCGCGACGATCTCCGCGTGCCCGGTGGGGTCATGCGTCTCTTCACGGTTGTTGCGTCCCTCGCCGATCACAGCCCCAGTGGCGTCGAGCACCACGGCTCCGACGGGTATCTCGCCCGCGGCGGCAGCTGCTGCAGCGAGCGCGAGAGCGCGCTGCATCGCGGAGTCATCGGCGCGGGTCATGCGTCGAGCCTACTTCGGTGCGTGTCGGCATCCACCTCAGGACGGATGCCGAAGATCAGCCATCAGACGGATTCGCCGCTCCAATGTCGTCGGCAAGATGGGAGACATGGAAAACTTCGCATACATCGCCCTCATCTCCGCCGGCCCGCTTCTGGTCGCCGTGATCACGACTCTGAACGCCAAGAAGACGAACGCGATGTGGCGCGAGCGTCGTGCTGCTCGCCTCGCCGTTCGAGAGGCTTCCAAGGCCTGAACAACAGACGCGGGTCGTGTCGGAGTCGCATAGCGCATTATCCTGTACCTATGCGTGTTCACGTCGCCGACCACCCTCTCATCACCCACAAGCTCTCGGTCCTGCGCGATGTGCGCACCCCGTCGCCGGTCTTTCGCCAGTTGACGGAGGAACTTGTGACGCTGCTCGCCTACGAAGCGACCCGCAACGTCAAGGTGTCCCCCATAGAGATCACCACCCCTGTCAAGACGACGATGGGTGTGAAGATCTCCGAACCGCGTCCCATTGTTGTGCCGATTCTGCGCGCAGGACTCGGGATGCTTGAGGGGCTCGTCAAGCTGCTCCCCACCGCTGAGGTCGGCTTCCTCGGGATGATCCGCGACGAGACGACGTTCGAGCCGACGACGTACACCGAACGGCTCCCGGACGATCTCAGTGATCGTCAGTGCTTCGCCATTGACCCGATGCTCGCCACAGGTGGCTCGCTCGGCGCGGCAATTGAGTTCCTCTTCCAGCGCGGTGCGCAGGACGTCACTGCAATCTGCCTCCTGGGAACGCCCGAGGGTGTTGCCGCTATTGAGAAGATCGTCGGCGACCGCGATGTGACGCTTGTGCTCGGGGCGCTCGATGAAGGCCTCGACGAAAAGGGGTACATCGTTCCTGGCCTCGGCGACGCCGGAGACCGGCTGTACGGCACGGCCTGAGCGCTGTGGCGCTGCTGTTCTTCGCTGGCGCGGCTAAAACTTCTGCAGCGACAGCAAAGAACAGTAGCGCGAACGCGGACGGACGCGAGACTCAGCGGCGGTCCGCGCCAACGAGGCGCGCGAAGGCGCTGAGGCGCGCGACGCCCTCTGCTGTACGAGGAAGGTCATCGAGCAGCGCCGGTGAGTGGATCAGATACGCCGCGACCTGTGCCCGCGAAACTGCCACGTTCAGCCGGTTCTGTAGCAGCAGGAACTCCGGGCCGCGCGGTGCGTCGCGTCCGCTGGATGCGGCAAGCGTCGTGATCGAGACAACGGCCTCTTTGCCCTGGAAGTTATCGACGGTTCCGACGGGAACTCCCTCAAAACCTGCGGTCTCGAGTGCTTCGGTCACCAATTGCTTCTGGGCGTTGTAGGGCGCAACCACGATGAAGTCGGTCTCGACGAGTGGCCTGGGCGTAGCATCCGGATCCATATCGGTGAACTCACGCCCGAGCAGTTCGCCCACGATGCGCACAACCTCGGCTGCTTCTTCGACAGACCCGGTCGCGTTGCCGCGATGACGCACCGCAACGACATGGACGCCCGCGTCGATTCCCTCAATCGATCGTCGCTCGGTGCCGGGTGCTGAAGCCAACTGCCCCGCGTACGACAGTCGCGACACAGGTGATGCCACCGACGGATGCATCCGCCAGCTGCGATCGAGGAAATACCCGTACTCAGGACGAACGACTGCGTCGCCATCCATCACCCACCCCAGCGCTGAGGTGTCGACGGGCTCGGGATGCGCTCCCTGACTCACCTGTGGCAGTTGCTGCGGATCACCCAGCAGCAACAACCGCTTTGCACCGGCAGCCACCGCGATAGTCGATGCGAGCGAGAACTGGCCTGCCTCGTCGACAACGAGCAGATCGAGTCCACCTCGTTCAACGCGGCCAGTGTTGCTGAAATCCCAGGCCGTGCCGCCGACCACCGCACCTTCGCCGCCGCGTTCCGCGAGAAAGGCTGCCATTCCTGCCTTCGGAATGACCGTGTAACTGGGCTCGTTGCTTCTGTCTTTCGGTGCTTTGGCGACCTGTCCCGGCGGCACACCGTCGGCGACGACGCGCTCGAGCAACGTCTCGATGATCGCGTGCGACTGGGCCACAACGCCCACCCGGAATCCGTGCTCTTTCACAAGCCGGGCAATCACTTTCGAGCCGGTGTAGGTCTTGCCTGTTCCTGGAGGCCCCTGCACAGCCAGGTAGCTGTCTTCGAGATCAAGAACGCCCCGCACGATCGCGTCGATCACATCACCTTCGGCGGCGGGCAAATCCGATCCCGAGCGTGTACGCGGCGGTATCCGGCGCAGAATATCGGTGGCCGCATCGTGAGGGAACGAGGGCGCCGCGTCGTGCACAGCATCTGCCCATTCATCGATCGCTCCCTGTAGCGACATCACACGCGGCGGGGCCGCAGGCGTCAGCGCGAGCGGAAACTCGTCCCACGTCTGGCCGCCACCAGCGGTCTCTGCGATGACGTAGCCGTCATCGAGCACTTCGGCGACAGTGACCGCGCGCGGCACGTGAACCGCACGCGATGGTGCCTCGACATCGAACGGCGCGGGGAACGGATACAAAGCGAACGGGTTTGCTCCTACGCTCAGCGTCGTGCCCGGTGAGACTTCTCCTCGAACTTCGATCTCGCGTGACATGACACGACGACCTTCTTCGACGCTCCAGTCGCGTCGCAGGGTGCTCTGTGAAGGATCTACCCGCACCACGTCGCGGGTTTGATCCCACATCGATACTGGCTCACGCAGACGCTGGAAGTGCCCCACCCAGAAGTTTTTCGCCTCACGTGGGTAATAGTCGATCGCAGCGGCCGCGACGCGATACACCTCGCCGTCGCCTCCCGCTTCGACATCGCGCTCAGCATCGGCAAGCAACGCGACAGAGCGATGCGATGGTTCGTAGCTGACCTCTTCAGGCTCGTCAGGCGGCGCGGGATTGACGCCCTTCTTCTTTGCGATCTCGATGAGCCAGTTGCGCAATCGCCGCGTCGAGACGCAGTCGTAGCGGTTGTAATCTGCGAGGTCATCGAATACCCGTTGCGCTTCGGCTTCGGCGCCAGCAGCGACGAGTTCACGCGCGGCAACGTACTGCACTATCGAGTCGTCGCCCTTTTGCACATCGCTGGTGCGCACATCTTCGCCCATGTACAGCGGCTCAAGCTTCTTGATCGAGTACGACCGAGATCCCACGCGCACCGTGCGCAGTACGAGCGGGTACAAGTCGACGAACACTCCCTCGCGAAGCAGTTTGTCGACCTCTCGTTCGCGGATGCCATAGCGCGCCGCCATCGCGACGAGGTGAGAGGTCTCATACGGCGCGTAGTGGTAAATGTGCATGTCTGGATGCGCGGCGCGACGCATATTCACAAAGTCGAGAAACTGTTCGAGCGCCTGTTTCTCGGCTTCGAAGGTATGGGCCCACAACGATGTGTACTGGTCGTCATTGTCGACCCAGCCGAACAGATAGTCGATGCCCCACTGTGCGTGACTGTCTGGGGCTGGTTCGGTGTAGAGCGGGTCGCCCTCGAAATCGAAGAAGATGTCACCACGGCTCGGCCGAGGAAGCGTGTGTATGGCGTCGGCGTAGTACACGTCGAAAGTCGGTGCGTCTTCGGAATCGGCACGTAGTTGCAGTCGCGCCTGGGCGCGTAGCGACTCGAACGTGTCGAGGTTCATGCCGTTCGGCGCATCTCTGGCGTCAGCGAGGTCATCGATTGTCGCTATGCCAGCAGCGCGCAGACGCGTGCGCTGCACCGGACGCATACGTGCGACCATCAACAGGTCTCGCGCAGCATCGACTTGCTCGGTGCAGGTGGCGCAGCGTCCGCATGCGGTGATCTCGAGGTCGCCGCGGTCGTCTCCCCACGCCAGTGGGGCACCAGCGGCACCATCTTCGATACGGCGATCTGCAATGACTGCGCGCAAGCGCGCGCGCCGAACGTAAAACAGCGGCATCAGGTCGTATACCTCGTGCGTGCTGATCGTGTCGTCGCCGAGTATGAGGTCGACCTGGTCGGAGCGAGGGATGCCGAGGCCGTCGAGCTGGTCGACATATGCAGCGAGCTGCATAAGTGCCGTCACCCGTGCGGTGCGAGCGAGCTTGGAATCTTGCACACGCCAACGGCCGTCATCATCGCGTATAAGAAAGTCAGCGAACCCAACGAATTCATCGGTAGAGAATGCCGCCTGGAAAACAACCTTCGCGCCCGACTGCAACGCTGCGCGGCTCTCAGCAACGACGTCAGCGAGAGACGATGCATCGGCCGATGAGACTTTTGAGACTTCATGCACAAGGCCTTGCCCGAAGCGCTCGCGGTACATCTCAAGCACCTTCAGCTCGTGCACATCTCCGAGTTTTGCGGCGCGGGCGAGCGTGGCATCTTCTGGCTCTTCAACCCGGGCGATGCGGCCAAGCTTGGCGTCGATTGCTCGCGCCCACGCAAACTCGCATTCCGCGGCCGCTTTCAGGTCGCTGGCGCTCCATATGACGCGCTGCGCCTGAGTGTCGATCCGCATGATTCGAGCGTAGCCCGGGGTGCGGACATCGACAGCGACGCGTCGGCTCGGTCAACGGCCCGCCGGGCTGTCAGCGACGAAAACGTCACCGCCACCATGCGTCTTCGGGAGTGACGGGGAGGTGACGTTTGTGCTGGGAAGCCAGATATTTCGATTCGATGCGGGCGGCGGCTGCGGCATCCACCGGCTTGCCTTCGAGGTAGTCATCAATCTGCTCGTAGGTGATGCCTAGCTCGTCCTCATCGGTGCGCCCTGGCTGGTCATCAAGAAGGTCGGCCGTCGGAACTTTCATCCACAGTCGCTCTGGCGAACCCAGCTCACGTAGCAGCGCTTTGCCCTGACGTTTGGTGAGCCCTGCCAGTGGCAGGATGTCGGCCGCGCCATCACCGAACTTCGTGTAGAAGCCGGTCACTGCTTCGGCGGCGTGGTCAGTTCCAATGACGAGATGGCCGTCGTGGCCGGCGAGCGCGTACTGGGTCACCATACGAATGCGCGCTTTAATGTTGCCGCGGTTGAAATCCGAAATGGATGCTCCGGCAGCCTGTTCAATGTCCTTCTCGACGCCGTCCACGCCATGTTGGATATTCACTTCGACCACGCGGTCTGCGGCAACGAACGCGACCGCGGCGACCGCGTCATCCTCGTCGTGCTGGATCTTGTATGGGAGTCGGACGGCGATGAAATCCGCTGTGCCTCCCGTTGCACGCACGCGTTCGACCGCAAGCTGAGCGAGACGCCCGCCGAGCGTCGAATCTTGTCCACCCGAAATGCCGAGGACGTACCCCTTCGCCCCGGTCTTGGCGAGATAGTCGGCGAGAAACTGCACGCGCCGTTCAACCTCTGCGGCGGGGTCGATCTGTGGTTGCACTCCGAGAGTCTGAGCGATGTCCTGCTGAAGCGTCATGCCTCCAGTATCACCCCCGCCGTGTTACGACGGAATGACGTCACGGGAGCAATGGCGCGTATTCGCCTGCCCGCGCCCCTGCCGCTGCGCCGCCCCGCGGGCACCGGT
>DQHP01000111.1 GCA_003524435.1 Microbacterium sp. | reverse complement strand
GTGCGCGCGGGGCTCCGTCAGCTCGCCGAGCGCGACGGCTATATCGAAGTGGTCGGCGAAGCCGCCGACGGGCGCGCAGGGCTGTCGCGCGTGCGGGAGCTGCGCCCGGACGTCGTGCTGATGGATATCCGGATGCCGCTGATGGACGGCCTGGAGGCGACGAAGGAGATCGTCGCAGATCCTGCCCTCGACGGCATCCGCGTGCTGATCCTCACAACGTTCGACGAAGACGAGCACGTGTACGAAGCAATCCGTGCCGGATCGTCCGGGTACTTACTGAAGGACGTCTCACCCGATGACCTTCGCTCCGCGATTCGCAGGGTCGCGGCAGGCGACTCGCTACTGTCGCCATCCATCACGGCGACGGTCATGCGCGCCGTTGCCGCTGGCGCTGGCCGCGAACCAGATCAGACGCCGCTCGCCGATCTCAGCGAACGCGAGCGTGAGGTGCTCACACTCATTGGCCGCGGACGAACAAACGACGAGATCGCCACTGATCTCTTCCTCAGTCCGGCGACCGCGCGCACCTACGTCAGCCGCCTGCTCGGCAAGCTCCAGGCCCGAGATCGCGCGGCGCTCATCGTGCTGGCGTACGAGACCGGGCTGGTCTCGCCCGGACAAAAGCACTGACCTCAGTTCAACACGAGGACTCCTCCGGCGAATCCCGCGTCCACAGTAAGCTGAACCCATAATGGACGTGTTCTTTCAAGGCCTGTGGAGCTTCGCTGGCGACTACTGGTGGTTGATCTTCCCCATCATGGCGATGGGCGGCGGCGCCGCGAAAGCCTGGGAGCAGAGCGCCAAGCGACGGCACGAGCGCAAGCTCGAGACCCTGCGGATGAAGGGCGAGATCAAGGCCGCCCAGTTCGCTGCACGCGGTGTCACAGCTCCCGCGAAACCGCAGAAGATCGAAGCGCAGCAGTCATCGTCAGAATTGCTTGCGCGCCTGTTCGCGGAGCACGACGAGATCACCGCGCACTGGCTCGACTACGAACTCGACGTCGCCAAGCTCATCGCATACCCCGCCATGAGCGACGGGCGCCAGCCGCTGACAGCCGCGTTCCTCCGTGCCAAGAAGACTGCAGATACCTTGCGCCCGTCATCCGCGGATTCGAAGGTCAGCGAGCAGCAGATCACCGAGTATCTGGATGCCGTCGGCAACTACGCCGTCGCGTTCGAGATCGCGGAGAGGGATGCCAAACGCCTGCGCGATTCGACGTTCACGGATGCTGAGCGCAAGAAGCTCGACCGCGCCCAGAAGCTGCTGAAGGTTGCCGTCGACGATTCAGCCACTCAGGCCGAGCGCAATGTCGCGTACAAGCGCGTGCGTGAAGAGCTCGACGGGCTCATCGTGCTCTCTGACGACGCCGTGCAGGTTCTCGAGAAGCAGGTCGCGAGAGAGATCGCCGCGCCGCAGCCGCGGCGCCAAGAGCCGCAGGGCTGACGAGAAGACCCGCAGGGCTGACGAGCCGATCAGGCTGATGCGACGGCATCCGCCCTTTTAAGCACACACCCGGCACACCCGTATGCCGAGAACTACTTCCGTATGCCGAAACTGCAGATCCGGGCATACATCCGTACCTTTCGGCATACGCCCGTGGAACTGCACTGGCCGGACGTGCGGGGGTACTGAGGCGCCTCAGCCCCGGCGGCGGCATCGGCGGCGCGTTCACAACTCCTCAGAAACGGCTGTGTCCGGGGGTGATCGGAAAGAATCAAGCAGAATCCGACGATTCTTGAGGAGTTGTGAACGAACAGGGACGCCGGCGCAACAAAAAGAGGCGCCGCGACCGAAGTCGCGACGCCCCTCTCAGAAAACGGTTTACTCGGTGACGAGCCAGTCGAACTGGTCGCCGTTCTCTTCGATCCAGGCGTCGACGGCAGCTGCCGGGTCGCCCTCGTACTCGTCGCCCGTGACCAGGCCCTCGAGCGAACCGTACTGATCATCGTCAAGCTTGATCTGTCCGAACAGCTCGGCCGCTTCGGGGAACTCGTCGCTGACACCGGCGTGTGCGATGAAGTTGAGCGTCTCCGGCTCGCCCATGGCACCCTTCGGGTCCTCAAGGTCCTTCAAGTCGTAATCGTTGTAGGCCCAGAACGGGCGCCACAGCGTCACAACGATGTCTTCCTCAGCCGCCATCGCGGTGTCGAGCTCAGTGAGCATGCCCGCAGTCGACGAGGTGAGCAGCTCGTACTCGCCATCCAGACCGTACTCGGGCATGGCCGATTCCTGAGTCTGCTTGGTCAGACCCGCGCCCGGCTCGATACCAGTGATCTTGCCGTCGAAACGGTCGGCCTGGCCCTTGAGGTCCTCGATCGAGTTGACGTCGTCCATGTAGGTCGGCACGGCGAGCGTCAAAACGGCACCCTCATAGTAGGCGCCAAGATCTTCAAGGTCATCGCCGTACTTCTCCATGTACGCCGCGTGCGTTACCTCGGGCCATGCCGAGGGGTACACGTCGAAGTCGCCCTGGGCGAGACCCGTGTACAGCGGGCCGGCCTCGGTCATCTCTTCCATCTCGACCGTGTAGCCGAGCTTTTCGAGCTGGTCCTGCGCGAGGTAGGCCATGCTCAGACCGTCGGTCCAGCTGGGCAGGTAGCCGAGCGTGATGGTGCCCATGTCACCGCTGTCGCCGCCGTCGCCGCCTCCTTCGTCGCCGCCACCCGACGCACATCCTGCGAGGGCGAGGGATGCTGTGACACCGATGGCTGTGAGGGCTGTGATGTGCCGGAACTTCTTCATGGTGTTTCCTTTCGTATGTTCTGCTGCGTTTCGTATGAGTTCAGTAAGGTTATGCCGCAACGGGCTCCGCCACGGCATCCGCTTTGGTCGCCTGCTGCGATGCGCGACGACGAGCCAGGATTCCCAGCAGCGACGACCGCTGCGAGCTCGGGTCGCCGAGTGCCGCAGTGACGCGGTCGAGGAAGATCGCGATGAACACCACGCCGAGACCGGCCTCGACACCCTGTGGGATGTTGATGGTCGACAGGGCCGCCGCGACCTCCTTACCAAGGCCGTTGGCGCCGCCGATACCGGCGATGACCGCCATCGAGAGGGCGAGCATGATGACCTGGTTGATCCCGGCCATGATGGTCGGCATCGCCAGCGGAAGCTGGATGCCGCGCAAGATCTGCCCGGGGGCGGCGCCGAAGGCTTGTCCTGCCTCGACAGTTTCGGAGTCCACTCCGCGTATTCCCAGTTCAGTGAGTCGCACGCCCGGAGGCAGCGAGAAGATCACAGTCGCGATGACGCCGGGGACGAATCCGACACCAAAGAACACGATCACGGGAATCAAGTACACCATCGAAGGCATCGTTTGCATGAAGTCGAGCACGGGTTTCACGAACGCGCTGACTCGATCGTTGCGTGCTGCCCAGATCCCGAGCGGCACAGAGATCGCCACAGTGACCAGCGTGGCAATGAGCACCAGCGAGAGAGTCTCCATAGCCTGTTCCCACTGATCCATACCGACGATCAGAGTGAAGGTGATCAGGGTGCCTACCGCTAGTTGCCACGAACGTAGCAACCAAGCGACCAGCGCAAACGCGACGATCATGATCGGCGCGGGCAAGAAGTTCAGCACGTCAGCAAAACCCTCGACGAGGAAGCCGACGATGTTCGAGATGATGTCGAGCAGGAACTTGAAGTTGTCGCGAATCCAATCAACAACGACGTCCGCGGCCTGGCCAATCGGAAGGCGGAAATCATCCATCAGCGCACCTCCTTCGCTTCGGCGGCCGGTGCGTCGCCGGCAGCATCACCCAGCACTTCATCGAGAACCGTGGTCGGCATCGGTTGCAACGGGATCGTTAGCTCTCCGGTCGCGTTCGGACCAGGCCCGAGCGCAGCCAGCAGCGTCACGCGCGGGATGACGCCGACGAGTCGATTCTCGGCATCCGTCACCGCCAGCGGAAGCTGCGACTCGGCCGCCGGAACGAACAGGTCGGCGAGAACGTCGGATTCGTTCACGCTCTGCGGTACGGGTTTGAGGATGGAGGTGATCGAACTCTCCCCCTTGCGAATGAGCTTGACGGCATCGCGGTCGGTGACCATGCCCAACAGCTTGCGGTCTCGTCCAACGATGTATACCGCCGATGAGTAGGCGTCGCGCATCTCGTGCAGCGCCGCGCGGGGCCCACCGCTTTCGGGGACGACAGCACGCGGACGTTCCATAACATTGGCCGCCGTGAGCACACGAGTGCGGTCAACGTCCTGCACGAACTGGGCGACATAGTCGTTGGCGGGATCAGTGAGGATATCCTCTGGCGTGCCGATCTGGACGATACGGCCATCGCGCATAACGGCGATGCGGTCTCCGAGGAACATCGCCTCGTTGAGGTCGTGAGTGATGAAGACGATCGTCTTCTGCAGCTTCTGCTGCAGTTCGACTAGTTGCTCCTGCATCTCGCGGCGAATCAGCGGATCGAGAGCGCTGAACGCCTCATCCATCAGCAGGATCTCGGTGTCGGCAGCAAGCGCGCGGGCGATACCGACGCGCTGCTGCATTCCACCCGACAGCTGGCTGGGGAACTTGTCGCCCCAGCCTTCGAGCCCCACCATTGCGAGAACTTCCTCAGCCTTCACGAGACGCTCAGCCCTGCCGACTCCCCGCAATTCAAGGGGATACGCGACATTGTCGGCCACCGTACGGTGCGGCAGAAGCGCGAAGTGCTGGAAGACCATCGACACGTTCTCGCGACGGATCTCGCGCAGGCGCGACGACGGGATGCCGGTGATCTGGTCACCGTTGAGCACGACGGTGCCGTCGGTGATCTCGTGCAGGCCATTGAGCATGCGGATAATCGTCGACTTGCCGGATCCGGACAGGCCCATGATGACGAAGATCTCGCCACGCTTCACCTCGAAACTGGCGTCGATGACGGCGGCGGTTCCAGCGTCGCTGATCTCAGTGCGGGACTCGCCCGCCTTCAGACGACGGACGGCCTGGTTCGGATTCCTCCCGAACACCTTGAACAGGTGGCGCGCTTCAAGAACGGTTTCGGTCACGTTTTCCCCCGGCGGCTCACCGATCCTTCGGGTTTCGGGAGCGGGCTTCGGTTACGTCCGGGTGATGTTTCTGGCCAGGTCAGTATCGCTACTGGCGGCACTGGCGAAGGATTCGGCTCCCCCGCAAGAACATCGACCGTACGCCCACGCCCCTTCGAAAATTCAGCTCATCCAAAGAAGGAACGTGACCGCGGACTGGTCAACAGGCCCGAAGGCCTACATTTCAACGTAACAAAAACTGCAGGTCAGAGGCAAATCTCGGTCGGGTAACGAATCCTCTTTTTGCGGCGTGAACGGGGGTTCTGCCTATTGTCGACAATCTGCGAATATGTGATTCAGCGCCGAATACTGCGCGTGACAGTGAACTTCGACGTCCGTCGGAGTTGATCGGTGCGGCCAATCAGCCGGGCGAGCTCAGCCTTGTAGTCGAGGGATGAGTTGTAGACCGTGAGGAGTACGCCGCCGGGCCGAAGCAGGCGAGCGGATGCCTCGAACAGCCTGCTGGCGGCACCGGTGTGGATGCTTGCTCCGAGGTGAAACGGCGGGTTCAGCAGGATCAGATCGGCGGAGGCATCAGGGAGTTCGGAACCCACATCGTCGTGGGTGACCGTGACGCGGTCCTCCAGCCCGTTCGCGATCATCGTCTCACGAGCGGATGCTACGGCCGCCGCCGAGCGATCGGTCGCCGTGACCCGAGCGTCTGGGTGCTTGAGGGCGTAGAACGCGGCGAGCGCGCCGGTGCCGCAGCCGAGGTCGACGACCGTGTGTGCGTTGCCCTCGCGCCGCATAACTCCGGAGGAATTTTGCGGATCGCTGTTTTCACGGTCGGCATCGGGCTGCACTGAGGTGTTTCTCCGGAGTTGTGCGCCGGATTCCGCCAGCAGTTCAAGCAGCACCCGGGTGCCGATGTCAATGCGGGAGGCCGCGAACGCTCCGCCGTGCGAGGCGAGAGTGAGTCCGAACTCCAGATGCTCGGCGCGCAGCGGATACGGCGGCTCGTCGGGCACGGCCCGTGAATTGGATGCCACGATCAGCCGCGACTTTCGTTCGGCGCGCTGCGGCTGCACGCTCTCGAAGCTGCGGCCGAGCACCTCGTTCTGCGTGAGCGTCATATGCTTCACGCGACCTCCGGCGACGAGCGAGACGTCCGGCGCGGCCCAACGAGCGACAGCATCCGCGATCTCCTCTAACTCTGCGAGAGCCTTCGGCAACTGCAGCAACACGAGGCGTGCCCCCTCGAGCAGAGAGCGGTCGAGCTCATGTGTGGCGAACCCGGCGACTCCGAGCGCATCAGCATTGCGGGCCAGCGCCCGTCGCCCGGTCGCGAGATCCTGATGCACGCGGACACCAGCCAGACCAGCGTCCGTCAACGCCAGCGTGATCGCGCCAAACTCGTCGCCGATGACGGTGATTTCGGCACCACTCAGCCCGCGCTCCGCGACGAGCGAGAGAGCGCGCTCCACCAGCATCCGGTCTGTCGCGTCGTACGCGAAGAGGTTTTCGGCTTCGACGTCGGGCGTGCGGCGGAGATTTTCGTACGCGAAGTCCACCCCCTCACCCTAAGTCCCGCCGCATAACTCCGGAGAATGTGGCCATTTCGACCTCGGCGCACGAGCGATTCCGCGGAATCTGTAAAAACCTCCGGAGTTGTGCGGGGGCGGGGCGGAGCGGGTCGGGGGCGGGCAGGCGCCGACGAAAACCCAGGGTTGACACACCTCAGGTTAAGTGGTTAGTTAGTCGAGTAAGTAACCGACCAACTGCAGGAGGCATCGTGATCGAAGAAGGCAAAGCGCTCTTCATCCAGATCGCGGAGCTGATCGAGGACTCGATCCTCGACGGCTCGCTCGCAGAAGAGACCAAGGCTCCTTCGACGAACGAGCTCGCAGCCTTCTACCGCATCAACCCCGCCACCGCCGCGAAGGGAGTCGCCATGCTCACCGAAAAGGGAGTGCTGTACAAGCAAAGAGGCATCGGCATGTTCGTCGCCGCCGGCGCCCATGAACTGCTGCTCGGCGAACGCCGCTCCGCGTTCGCTGACCGCTACATCGATCCTCTCCTCGCCGAAGCCCGCACGCTCGGACTCGGGCCAGAAGACCTCGCCGCACTGCTGCGCGAACGAGCAGCAGCCGCGGCATCCAGCCCCACTAACACCGAAGGGAACCCCGCATGACCGCCGTCATCGAGGTGCACAACCTCACCAAGCGCTACAAGGACAAGCACGCACTCGACAACGTCTCGCTCTCGATCGAGGGAAATGCGATCTACGGACTGCTCGGCCGCAACGGTGCAGGCAAGACGACGCTCATGTCGATCCTCACCGCACAGAACTTCGAATCCGCCGGCACCGTGAAAGTGTTCGGCGAGCACCCGTATGAGAACTCCCACGTGCTCAGCCGGATCTGCTTCGTGCGCGAAAGCCAGAAGTATCCGGATGACGCGACCCCGCGCCACGCCTTCAAAGCAGCGAGCCTATTCTTCAAGAACTGGGACCAGGAGTTCGCCGAGCAGTTGATCAAGGACTTCCAGCTGCCGATGAAGCAGACGATCAAAAAGCTCTCGCGCGGACAGCTCTCGGCCGTCGGCGTCATCATCGGTCTCGCATCCCGTGCTGAGATCACCTTCTTCGACGAGCCCTATCTCGGCCTCGACGCGGTCGCGCGGCAGATCTTCTATGACCGTCTGCTCGATGATTACGCCGAGTTCCCGCGCACGATCATTTTGTCGTCGCACCTGATCGATGAGGTCTCCAACCTGATCGAACACGTCATCGTCATCGACAACGGTCAGATCCTCATGAACGAGGACACGGATGCTGTGCGAGACCGCGCCGTGACCGTCATCGGCGATGCAACCAAGGTCGACGCATGGGTGCAGGGCCGGGAAGTTCTACACCGCGAAGCGTTGGGGCGCGTGGCATCTGTCACCGTGCTCGGTGCACTCTCCGACGACGAACGCGCAGAAGTCACGGCATCCGGTCTTGACCTCGCCCCCGTCTCGCTGCAACAGCTCATCGTTCGCCTGACCCAGAAGGCCGGCGCAGAAACCAGTTCAGACAACCAGGAGGTTCGCTGATGTCTCGCACGCTCAATGTCGTCCGTCTGCAGTTGATCAACAAGCAGACCTTCATCTGGGTCCCGCTGATCGTCCTCGCCGGCGCAGTGATCGTATCCATCCTCATCTACGCGATGATTCCGATCGACGAGCCGAAGTACGGCGGCGGCGGCCAGGCACCGCTGTGGGTCTTCTTCGGGACCGGCCTCACCGCGATGACGCTCACCTTCCCGTTCTCGCAAGCTCTGAGCATCACCAGGCGCGACTTCTTCCTCGGTACACTCCTGGCGGCGGCACTCGGCAGCGCCTTGATGGCTATCATCTTCGTCATCGGCGGAGGCATCGAACTTCTCACGAACGGCTACGGTGTCAACGGCTATGTCTTCCACCTGCCGTGGATATGGGAAGCCGGCCCGTTTGGAGCCTTCGTCACCTTTTTCACCCTGGCATTGTTCTTCTTCGTGGTCGGTTTCACCGGCGCGACGATCTACAAGAGCTGGGGCCCGGTGGTGCTCACGATCGTGAGCTTCGTGCTCGTGCTCGCGCTGCTCGGGGTGATCTTCATGGTGACGCGGCTCGAGCTCTGGATCCAGTTCTGGACAATGTTCGCCGAACTCGGAGCCGTCGGACTCTCTCTGTGGGGGCTCCTCGTCATCGCCGTGCTGTCTGCGGTGTCGTTCCTGGCCTTCCGGCGGGCGACGCCGTAGAGCTGGCACCCGGCAGGCAACGCCGGGTTGGCGCCAGCGCGCCGCCGGGTTGGCGTTCGGGCGCCGCCGGTGTGCAGGGGTCGGACTTCGTCGCTACTTCGGGTTGTAGCGGCCGGGTCCGGCCCCATTTTCGTGCGCGTCGGGCGGGATGCCACTCAGATCGTGTCGTCGGCGGCAACAATGTCGAGTGACCATAAGCGAGCCCCAGGGTCATCGGGGTCTGCCGCATCCTCAACCTCTTTGATCACCTCTTGGATTCGCCGTTCAATTTCGCTGAACTCTGCAGCGGTCAGGCGCATGCTGCGTTGGGAGAACGTCCCGTGCGTTTCCGGGTCTCGGCCCGAGACATACTCCGGCGCCCACACCAGGACGCGCCTGACCATATCGATGTGATCGTCAGCGAGGGAATTCATGAGCACGCCGCCGAGCACTTCATCAACGATCGGATGCTCCGGAGAGCCGACGTTCCACGCCCCCTCGGTGGGCTTCCAGACGCGATCGCGCTTGTCTCGGGCGCGCTCCGGGGCCGCTTCGATGAGTCCAGCATCGGCGAGTACCCGCAGGTGGAAGCTGATGCTGTTGGCAGGAATGTCCAGGTCACCGGCGAGATCGGCGGCGCGAGCATATCCGCGCGCCGCGACGGCCTTGGCGATCCGGCGACGCAACGGATGCGAATACGCCTTCATCATCGCGGTCGTCGCATTCCGAGCATCCGGATGCGTGACCGTGCGAGCTTCCTCGTCCACCATGCCCCGAGTCTATCCACAACATAAATTGCGCAATAGTAGTTGCGCAATAGAACTTGCGCATTTACGCTGGACACCATGACCACCACCGCCCTCGCGCATCGACTCACGCGCAACAGCCGCTACATCGCATGGCTCATCAGCGACACGGCCAAAGGTTTGGCCAGCGCGTTGTTTGGCTTTGCGATCCCGCTGATCGTGTTGTTTGTCACGAACGATCCCGCCCAGGCGGGCATCATCGGCGCCGTCGGAATGGCCGTGCGCACCCTCACGACGCTGCTCGGCGGAGTCCTCGCCGACCGTCACCAGCGCATCGCGATGATGGTGCTGGGATCAGCGATCGGCGCGGTGCTCGCCGCCGGATTCATGTTGCTCGCTCTCGGTGACGCCCTCACTTTCACGACGCTGTTAGTCGCCGAAGTGCTGTTGGCCGCGCGCACTGGGCTCTTTGACGTCGCAGGCGAGAGCGCGCTGAAAGAGATCGTCCCTTCGGATGCCATGGGCAGGGCCCAGGCCGCGAACCAGGGGCGTAACGCCGTGCTGGAACTCGCCGGCGGCCCTCTTGGCGGCGTGCTGCTGGCCGTGGGCGGGTGGCTGATCGGCGCGGCTATGACGGTGTGCCATGTGATCGCCATGGTGACGGCCTGGATGCTGCAGCGGTCAGCCGACCGCAGTGCGTCCCGAATCCCAGATGACTCAGCCACGCCCGCGCGTGGCGGCCTAGATCATGGAGACGACTCCGGCGACACACCGCGTGTCGCACCTCGAAACGCCCGGGGAGCTTCAGACCGTCTGGGATTCGGGACAGCGGATGCCGGGACTGCGGATGCCGCGACGGCCGAGGTCGGCATGGTCGCGGCCGTGCACACGGCGATCAAACCTAACGCCCGGCGCGAAATTGCGGAGGGGTTTCGGTGGCTGCTCTCTCGACCTGACCTGCGCGGAGTGCTGTTCGTGGCGACCGTGATCAACCTGGGATTCAGCACCGCGATGACGACCATCATCTATGCACTTCAGCAGCAGGGCGAGACACCCCTGACGATCGGCCTTCTCGCGACGGGTGCTGGTGTGGCGATGCTGCTCGGCGCATTGGTCGCTCCGCTTCTGGTCTCGCGGGTGCGCGCCGGAGTCGCGATCATCGCCGGGCTCGCCGTGTCAACGGTAGGAATCTTCGTACTGATTCCCGTACACGAGCCACTCGCACTGGCGGTGGCGTTGGGCGCGATCGTGTTCTTCGTCCCCACGGTGAATGCGGCACTCATGGGCTATTTCATGGTGGCCACTCCGAGCGAACTGCTCGGACGCGCGAACAGCGCGAGCGCCGTGCTGGGAATGGGCGCAATGCCACTCGCGCCGATCATCGCGGGTTTCGGCCTCTCACTGATCGGGCGGGAGCTCACTCTCGTCGTCGCCGCGGCTCTCTGCGCCGCCGCCGTGCTGCTCGCCTTCAGCAACCGTGCACTGCGCGCCTTGCCGATCGAGTCCGGATGGACTGCGCACGCACACCAGTTCGAAGGTGAGTAGGGCAATACTTGACTCTGACACCGTGTGAGACGGGAGAACTGAGACATGTTGTCCATCGGAGCCTTCGCGCAGATCGGCCAAGTGACCCACAGGATGCTGCGGCACTGGGACACGGCCGGGCTGCTCGTGCCCGCCCACGTGGACGAGTTCAGCAGCTACCGCTCCTATGATCCATCGCAGCTTGAGCGGCTGCACCGGATCGTTGCCTTGCGTCAACTTGGCTTCGGCCTTGATGACATCTCACTGGTACTCGCACAGGGAGTGGATGCTGATCGCATCGGCGCCCTGCTGCGCATCCGGCGAGCAGAGGTCGAGCACGAACATCAGATCGCAGCTGCACGACTGGTCGATGTGGAACGACGGCTCCACCTCATCGAAAGCGAGAACCACATGTCCCAGATCGAGATCATCGAGAAGCCCTTGCCCGCCGTCCGTCTGGCCGCTCAGCAGACTGTCGTGTCATCACAGCCCGAGGTTGCAGGCGTCGTCGGGCCTGCATTCGACGCGATCGCCGAGATCATTGGCGACGTGCCCGGCACCCTGGAAACGCCAATTGCCCAGTACGACCACGGTGAGGGTGGCATCTCAATCACCGCCGGATACGCATACGCCGGACCCCAACGCGACGAGTTCGAGATCGTGGAGTTGGATGCTGAGGATGCTGCTGTCTGCGGCATCCATCTCGGCTCGATGTCCGCAATCGCCGATAGCTGGCAGGCGATCCACGCGGAGATCCTCGCCCGTGGCTTCGTGCCGTCAGGTCCGTGCCGGGAACTGTACGTCCGCGCGGAGTCGGAGGACCAGTCGGACTGGGTCACCGAGCTCCAGCAGCCGGTCGCTCGCGCCTGAGCTCCCCGCGCCCCGCCTCGCTGAGACCCCGGGTTACCG
>DQHP01000019.1 GCA_003524435.1 Microbacterium sp. | reverse complement strand
CGCGGCGCTGCGCGCGCGGACGATCGGAAGGTCTCCGCACGGCTGCTCGCCTGCGCTCGCGAGCTGCACCCTGTCGAGGGCTCTCGCAAGGCTGTCACCCCGGCAGACACCGATGATCACAGCGGCACCACAGCGGCGGCAGAAGAGGTTCTTAGCGAGCGCGAGATGGAAGTCGCCCGGCTCGTCATCGAGGGAAAGACGTATGCCGAAATCGGCGAGACGATCTTCATCTCCCCGCGCACCGCTGAGCACCATATCGCGCATATTCGACGCCGACTCGGCGCAGAATCTCGCTCTGAAGTGATCGCAAAGCTGCGCCAACTGCTGGGCGTCCGGTCCGGCTCTTCGGCCTCCGCACCGACGCATCCGAACAATGCGGACGGACCCCCCTAGGGGCCCCCAGATCTATCGGGGTCACCCCCGATGCTCTTCTTTACAGGGGCGGCGTACGCTCCTGAGTATCCCGGAGCGGTATCGATTTTGAGCAAGGCGGAGAGGGAACCTCATGAGCTCACCAATTGCGACCATCGCTGACGCGTTGATCTCGTTCATCCTAAGTTTGTTGCACGATCCAGAGGCTGCGGCGGAGTTCGAAGCGAACCCCGAACCCGCGATGCATGGCGCGGGACTGCAAGGGGCGTGCATGGCAGATATCCGAGCGGTATCGCCAGTTATCGTCGATCACCCGTCCGTGACGCCGAGGCCACCGCAGCCGGACCACCACCACCCGAACCCGCCTGACCCGGTCGATCCGATCGTGCGGGAGATCATCAACCTCGTGAATCAGTTCACGACAATTGACGCCCGCTCCACGATCGTTGACCAGTCGGTGAACCAGAACATCTGGACCGAAGGCGGCGACGTCGCTCAGATCTTCGATCAAGAAGCGAATGTCGCGTCGGGTGATGAATCGGTCGCCGCTGGTGATGACGCCAGCATTGTCGACTCTGACACCGATATCACCACCGGTGATGTGTCGATCGGCAACAACGACTACGACGGTTCTTTCAACGAGGACGGCTCGGACAACTCGTCGATCGACGACTCGATCCAGGACAACTCCACGAACGACGGCTCGACAGACGTCGCAGTAGACGACTCGGCCCAGGACAACTCCACGGATGTCGACGTCGATGTTGACGACAGCGAGATCGTCGTCGACCCGCTGCCGGCACCTGTCCCTGAGCCCGCCCCGGCGCCAGCGCCAGCGCCAGCGGAACAACCGGTGCTCACCCCATTCGAAGAGCCCGCCGATGTGCTCGAGTCGGATATGACGGCGACGGCAAACGACTCCTACGAAGACGACACCGCAGGTGCTGCCATCGATGAGCCGATGATCGAGGAGCCGGTTGAGGACCAGTGACCATCCAAATCAATCCGACCCCCGGAACGCCGGGCGCACCGAAGCGAGAAGCTCCGGTGCGCCCACCCGTCCGTGGTGCGAACGAGGCACCGGTTCTGGTCAAGGTGCCGCCACCGTTCTCCGTGCGGCTCAGCCAGTTCTTCTGGATCATCAGCTTTGCGGTGGGCGCCTTCACGGCGGTGTACTTCTTCATCATTCGCCAGGAGCTGCTGCCCCTCATTGCCGATGTCGCTCGCGGGGTCACCGAGGGGCGTGACGATGAGACCTATACGACCGCGGCGGACATCGTCTTCTGGGTGGTCTTTGCCATTGTTGTGGGGGTACTGCTGACGCAGGTCACGCTGATGGTGTCATTCATGGGCAGGCGCCCGAACGTGCGCTGGTGGCAGTTGGCCACTTTCGTGCTACTCGCCCTGCTGGTACCGCTGTCACCGGAGTGGGTGGCGCTGGGCAAGCGCGGCGAACCGCTTTCTTTTCTTCTTGCGGCCCAGGCCGCCCTCGTTCTCCTCGCCCTGCTGTGCAGTGTGATGCCCAAGGCCATCGCCTGGTCCGCCCGCCAGCATGACATTCGTCGCGGTCCCGAGACTCCGACCAGCACCGACTTCTGACGCAATCTCATCGAGGCTGCGCTGCACGACCCGGCAGACGCCGAGTGTTGCGCGGCTCGTGAGCGGAGATTGCCCCACGCGGCGCCAGTGATCGATCTTCGACGACACCTGCGCGCGTAGCGCCTCGGAGTCGGCATCTTCTGCGAGGTCCAGGCGGGTGTGTGCTGCTGTTCCCTCTGCTCCGATGATGCGTTGTGCATCCTCGGCATCCGCTTGCTCCAGTGGCAACCCCACAGAACGTGCCGTTGCCAACAGTGCCAGCTCACGTAACGTGTGTGCACTGGCAGCGATGCGCTCGATTCCGGCGTGCACCTCATCAAGGCCGTCACGCGGCCTCTCACGCAGAAGTTGTTGCAGTTGCAGCATCACACCGCGCGTCTTCAGTGCGGCCGTCCGCGTGTGAAATTGTGCGCTGACGAACTCTTGCAGTTCGATGAGTCCGCTCTGCTGCACCATCTGCTCTGACAGCGCAGAGGAGTTGCGCGCCCCGCCGCGGATGAGGGCGGTCGCCAGCCGTACGCCGAAAATACCAAAACGGGCGAGAAGATCTTCGCGCACCTGTGTGCTGAGCGTCGTCTTGTCTGAGGGCCGCACGAAACGGTCAGCCGAGATGATCAGGCGCTCACGGTCTGCCCGGTCGAGCCCTGCGAGCTCGCGCAGGGCAATGTACTCGCTCTCTCTCAGCGTGCGTGCACCTTCAGCGAGGAGGCCCGCGACAGGGATGACTCGCAAGACCAAAGAAGCGAGATCGCTATGGCGCTCATAGCGCTGTGCCACCTTTCCTGCCGACAGCAGTGAGTCAATGCGGCCAGAGCCGATCTCGTCAGAGCGCGAGAGCACGCTCACCGCGCACACCGTCTGTCCCGCACCCGCTGCGGTGTCACGGAACGCTTCGAGAAAGTGCACGTCTGCCCCGTGCACATGGCGCATCAGATAAACGACCGCATCAGCCGCCGAGGGCGAAGCCTCAGGGGTGAGGAAGCGTTTTGTGCGCGCGGAGGTCTCATCAGAGAGCGAACCGATGCCCGGCGTGTCGATGAGGATCACCGACTTCAGCCCCTCCAGCGGCCAGCCGACGTCGATCCAATCGACCTCGTCGGCGGTGAGTCCGTCGAGGTTCAGAACAAGACGCCCATGCTCACGCCGAATCGGCATCCGCTGTGGAGCGCCTTTATGCGGGTGCATCGTCACTGTCGGTGTCGCACTGTAGCGATACCACGTCACGACGCGCGTGCACTCTCCGGTATCGGTCGGTGCGATCTGCTCGCCGAGCATCGCATTAAGCAGAGTGGATTTGCCCGCCTTCACCATGCCGGCAATTGCCAACCGAAGGGGCTCGTGTAGCCGGATGCGCAACTCTTCGATGGTGGCAAGCGCGGGGGCGTCACGTCGATACACATCGGCGGCAGCACGCAACACCGTGTCGGCGTCGGCGATCACATCGGTGGTCATCGAACTGCCTCCGCCGGTGCAGGCTGAGAGGCATCCCGCTTCGCGGGGTTCGGGAGGCTGCGCCTGGCTGGCGCGGGTGGCAATTCAGGGATGGACTTGCGCATGCGGTCAAGCTCATCGAGTTTCATCTGCAGGGCGATCACCCGGTCGTCTCTGGTCGAGGTGAAGCCGGTGGCGGCAAGCTTTGCCGAAGCCAACGCCTCGCTCAGCGAGCGGTGCAGTTCTTCGGCCATCGACCCGAAGTGATCGCGCGCGGTGCGCTGCACTAGCCGCAGGCGATCCTTCAGCTGTTTACCTACTTGGAAGATGACCTCATCGATGTAGCGTCGCACGTGCAACTTCGCCTCTTGCTGGCGTCGTGCAAGGCGAGCGCTCATATCTTCACGGTACGCGCGGCGTCCCACCAGGATGCCAGCGAGCAGAGAGAGCGGATTGATCAGAGCCATGCCGATGAGTCCGGTTGCCAGCCCCACCATGAGCACACCGCCATATGATCCGCGCACGCCGATGTAGATCTTCTCGCCCGCGCCCATGCGCCCCGAATCCAGGCCAGAGATGGGTTCGACAGGATCAAGCACACCCTCTGTGCCACCCACGTCAATAGCGGGGATGTCAGATTCGCCCTCGCTGAACAGATCGGCGACTTCTTCGGACAACCACCGAGAGCGCTCGTCTGTCCACACGAAGGTCTCGGTGACAGCGGCGGCGGAGCGCTGATCTATCCACTCGCTGATCTGATCCCAGATCGGGCCGGGATCGCCCTCGTCAATCGCTTTCTCGGCCTCACGCTGCACGGTGCGCAGGCGATCGCGCAGGTCGTGCTCCATGTCAGCGATGAGGTCGGTGATGCCATCAGTCAGCGTCACCTGCCAGCGCGCAGAGCGACCGCGAAACTCGTCCGCCTGTGCTTTCGCGTTCTCGAGTTCGGCGATCATCCGCGGAGTGTCCTGCGGGTTCTGCAGCGCATTCAGCTCGGTACGCAATGACATCGTGAGCTGTTCAACAGTAGAAAGGAGGTCGTGCACGGCACTGCGCTCATGGATGACCTCTGCCCGGCCGAGGACTTCACGGCGCAGATGCGCGACCAGAGCGGGAAAGCCTGACTCGTCATTGAGTTCACGATCTTGTAGATCAGCGGCGAGCATTCGCAGATCGCTGGAGACGGAGAACATCGGCACATCGCCGACATCTTCCAAGTGGCCGCGGTCAATGGATTCGACCTCACGCCACTGCGGGTAAAGGTCGGTTTTCGCCAGCACCGCCGCAACGTTGGGCGATACGCGCATGGCATGTTTGAGGAACTGCACCTCGGGCTCGGTGTATTCCTGCGAGGCATCCGATACCAAAAGCACCGCATGTGCAGTGGACAGGGCAGACAGCGTCGCCAGCGCATTGGCCGAGTCAAGCCCCCCCACGCCGGGAGAATCGACGAGTTTCAAGCCGCCTTTGAGGATTTCGCGCGGCAGCAGCACCTCGGCCGAGACGACGCCGCGTTCGTTGTCAGGGTTGCCGTGTTCCGAAACGTACTGAGCCAAATCTTCCAGCGCAACCGGGACCCGCTCGAGCTCCCGATTCGGAGACCCCGATGCCGTGGCATCCTGTTGTTGCAATACCCACGCCGCTGGCTCATCTGCATAGCCAACCGACATGGGAACGCTCGTGGCTACGTCATCGTCGACGGGGCACACGGGCGCGGAGACCAGGGCGTTGATGAGTTTGCTCTTGCCCTGTTTGAACTCACCAACCACGATGACGCGGATGCCGGGATCACGCAGCCGCGCCCGGGTCTGTTCCAGACGTTCGGCAAGGTCTGTGCGCCCGGTAGACGCAGCAAGTTCGCCGACTCCGCGAACGACGTCGACGATGGGTACAACCGCGGTGATTTTCGTGTCAGGCACGTGAACTCCCCCGTTCAGATCGGAAAGTCAGTATCGAAGAATCCATCGCCGATATCGATAGTCTCCTCCGCTACGCCATCGCCCCACAACTGGTCGCTGTCAACATTCCAGTCAGAGGCGTTGATGTTCTCAATTTCTTCGGTGAACATGTTCGCGCCGGAGATGTCGATGTCGGGCGCGTTGTCATCGAGCGCGTCGTCATCAGGCGCGTTGTCATCGGGCGACGGAGTGCCGAACAAACCGAATGCGTCGTGGGACATGGGATCACGCTTTCAACTGGGGAAAAGCTACTTCGGAGTGTACTGGTCTGCCCGGCCGCCCTATTGGGCGGCCGGGCAGGTCTGCAGAACGACTTAGAAGTCGAACTCGGTCGCTTCGCCGAGCGGGCTAGCGATGTTCGAGTTGTCTACATCGACATCAACCTCAAGCGAGTTGTCCTGGAAGGAGTCATCGATGTTCAGGTTGTCGGAGTAGTCATTCATCGAGTTGTCCTGGAACGAGTCTTCAACACTCCAGTTGTCGGAGAAGTCATTGTTGAAGGAGTCGGTGAAGTACTCGTTGCCGATGTTGACGTCGCCCACGTCGATGTTCGTGTTGACGTTGTCGATGTCGACGTCGCCGCCCGCGGCCACGGAACCATCACCCGAGGCGATGTTGCTGTCCTGACCGAAGTACTGCGAGACGTTGCCACCAGAGGCATCGCCGCCCGCGGCGCCTGCGTTACCGGCGTCGCCGCCGTTCGCGCCACCACCGCTAGCAAGCGATCCGGCATCTCCGGCAGCACCTGATGCGCCGCT
>DQHP01000028.1 GCA_003524435.1 Microbacterium sp. | reverse complement strand
GATGCCATCCGACGAGTTTCGCAGAAATCAACTGACTGTCTCGTAACCTCGGTGTCTCATAACGCATGCGATGCGAGACACCAGCAGCGCGTGACTAAGGTGCGGGCTAGAAGCTGATCGTGACCTCGGCGAGAACGAATGGGAACGGATAGAGCACGCCCCAGCTCCGCGAGTAATCGATCGACTCCGGCACTAACCAGAACCAGAGGTGCCCGACGAGGAGGCTCACGACGACGAGCAGGGTCATCGCTCGTGCGCGGTTCTCGACGATCAAAAGCGCGTCTTCGATTGTGCTGACGCGCGTCGAGATGCCGGAGATCGCCGAGTAGATCAGCGCCGCGATTACTATAAAGGTCAGCGGAAGTGGGCGCATCGAGACCTCCACACATTGACGACTGCCGTCATCGAGAATCGGCCCTGAGTCTGGACAGAAACCTTTCGACGCCGTCGCGAGAAAGGCGTAGCCGACGCTCAATCCGAAGCCCAGCGAAACAAGCTTGCGAACGGCGACAAACATCACCCCGCCCGGCATGCTCGTTACAGAATCTTGCTTCATTCTGATCAGCTGCATTATCCGTCCTCCAACGGCAGAATACCTCGGACGCAGCTGAACCGAAGATGGAGCTGGTGTTCTAGAAGTTCTAGGGTCTGCCTCGCAAACCTTTCGTGAGAACGATCCCTGATCGTGCGAGTTTCCAAACGTCACCGCGTTGCTGAAATCATCGAATAGATAGTTCCGCTGCCCCACTGACGGGACTCATACCCTCGGTGTCTCAAAACGCATGGGCTTCGAGACGTGGTCGCAATTTGCCGCTTCAGTAGCCACTCACTCAATCGCGAACGACGTGTTCGGTGCGTGGAAGATGATCCGTGATATCGATTGATTGGGTCGGTGGCAAAGAGATTGCGGCCGGGTCGATAGGTACTAGATTCACGTCGATACTCCTTCAGCGAGAGAGGAAGGCGCTCGTGCTGGGCGCGTTGGGTAAGTTCAGGCAGGTAACTCGCCGCCATCTGCTGGTTGGATGCTTGAGCCCGAGGATGCTTGCCAGACGACGCGCAGCACATCGATGACGTCGTCGGAGTTGACGCCAGTGGCGTCGGCTGCGGCAACGAGGTCTCGAATGTGTCGGATGACGGCACGAGGGAGTACTGCTGCCGATTCGGCGACCCGTGTACCGGCAGCGGTACGAGTGACGACCAGTCCGTCTCGCTCGAGGAGTTTGTATGCTTTCGCCGCAGTTCCGGCTGCCACGCCGAGGTCGCTTGCTGTTTGCCGGACGGTCGGAAGCCGCTCGCCAGCGCCGAGCTGACCGGAGGCGATGAGTCCACGAAACTGTCGATATATGTCGAGTGCAGGGCTGGATTCATCGGCTGGCGACAACACCGGTTGGGTGGTCATCGCACAACCTCTGAATCGGTCGTTTGCGTGGTGCGCGCGGTCGGCTGGTCGCGGACCGGCATGCGACGAAGCTGGCGGATGACGAGAAGCAGCAGCACGAATCCTGCAATCTCCACGACGGGCGCGAGCCCGCCGACGATGGCAGCGAACTCTGCATATCGCCATGCCGCCTCGTAGATTCCCGATTGCGGTGTGTCACCTTCAACGACCAGCCCTGAAACAGACCCCGAGCTGGCGATGAAGCGCCACGCGCCAGCAAGCGCGAGCAGCACACCGGCGGTCGCGAGTCGCACTGCCCCGGCAGCAATTCCAGACCGAGCAGTCTGCTCGACACCGGCAGTTTCCGGACGTAGGAAGGGTCGCACCGCATTGAGGTGGAGTGCTATCAGGGTCACTGCTGTCAGAGCGACGAGACATGCGAGGACAGGCACCCCATAGGCCCAGCCGTAGAACCACGGACGGATTGGGTCAATCGACTCGTTCGGTATCGGGATCTCAAGATAGATGTATCGGCCCTGGCTATCGGGCGATGATGCCAATCCGGCGGTGATCGTCGTCACCAACAGAGCGACCACAGCGACGCCCGCTCCCACCAGCCCTGCGCGCGGGCCGAAGCTTGTCCAGGTGCGCCGGGCAGCAAGGACGGCGGGTTGTGCGGGCCGTGCCGTCCCTCCGAAGCGGATTACAGCGAGCAGTACAACTAACCCGACGAACGCAACAAAAACCGGGAGGGCAAACCGCCACCATGAGACGACATTGTACGTATTCAGGAAGTAGCCACGGACGATGTTCTCAGCCATGAAGATGACTATCAACGCAAGCGCAGAGATGCCGAGCGTGCGACGCTCTCGCGTGTACCGGGAGCTGACTGCTATCGCCGCATCATCGGAGAGATTCGTCAGACGACGATCCGTGTTTGGTCCCCTCGTGAAAGTGACGATGCCCACCGTGAGGATCAACGCGAGCAGCAAGGACACCGCAGGCAAGCTGAAGGCCGCGCCCACAAGTCCCCCCAAACCGTACGAGAAGATATTTTGCGACATGTTGTCTCCGCTTCACTTGTTGTGTCACATGTCTACCACAAGTTGTAACAAGGCATAAGTACAAGCTCCATGACTGGTGGAATGGCACCGCCTATACGAGCCACCATCTGGCGCGGTGAAGACGGGAAAGACATGCCGCGCTGCGTGTCTCATAACCTGGGTGTCTCGAAACCCATGCGTTTCGAGACGTTCAGTT
>DQHP01000088.1 GCA_003524435.1 Microbacterium sp. | reverse complement strand
TGTCTCGTGGGTTCGAATCCCACACCCTCCGCAGAAAACTGACTGCGGTACACGAGCACCGTAATCAGATCCGAAAGGCACCGAGTGAGCGAGAAGATCCGTCGGCGCAAGACCGTGGCTCGCCACGGTCAGTTGCGCACCCCGGGCCCCCTCAGCCAGCTGCTCAAAATTCTCGGTGTCGGATTGGCCGTCGTGCTGGTCAGTGGCCTGAGCATCGGCGCCTTCGTCGTCAGCGACCTGTACAACACCGCAACAGCCGACGCCATTGAACTCGAAGGCCAGCGACCTGTGCCCCCGAATATCGATGCGTATGAGGGTGGCTTCAACATGCTGCTCGTCGGCACCGACAGCTGTGAAGACAAGTACGCAGATCTTTTCGGGGACCGATGCAAGGGACCGGATTCCCACGGCAAGCTCAACGACGTCAACATTCTTTTGCACGTGTCAGAAGAACCGCGACGCATCACCGCGGTCAGCTTCCCGCGCGACCTGATGCTAGAAGTTCCTTCTTGCACGCGGGAAGATGGCGGCACAACCTCGGCCATGAGTAAGCAGCCGCTGAATAGCACGTACACGACCGGCGGATTGAACTGTGTTGCCAAGACGGTCACAAACCTCACTGGCCAGGAGATCGATTTCGCAGCATCCGTTACCTTCGGTGGCGTGATCGAGATCACGAATGCCATCGGCGGCGTCGATGTCTGTCTCGCCAGCCCCATCAAGGACCGCTATACCGGTCTTGATATGGCGGCGGGCGACCACACCGTCGAAGGACTTCAAGCTCTGCAGTTCCTGCGAACGCGTCACGGTGTTGGCGACGGCAGCGATCTCGGGCGCATCGGCAACCAGCAGCAGTACATGTCAAGCCTTGCACGCAAACTCATCAGCGGTGAAGTTCTCGGCAATGTGCCCGTCATGCTGAAGCTGGCGAACACGGCGCTCAGTAACCTTGAGCCGAGTACCTCACTGACTAACCCTATGACGATCGTGCAGGTCGCGCTCGCGGTGAAGAATGTGCCGTTCGAAGACATCGTGTTCCTGCAGTACCCGACTTATGATGACCCCGCGGACTCCAACAAGGTGGTCACGAACCGTGAGGCATCGCAGGTGATGTGGGACGCGATCAATGCGAACCAGCAGTTGCAGGTCACCCATGAGAACACGTCGAATGACGGCGTGGTCGTGCAGGAGCCGGATGAGCCGGCTGCTCCCGACGACACGACTACCGAGACTCCCGCACCGGACGACAGCGTCACGGCGTTGCCCGACACGATCAAAGGCAACTCCGCCGCACAGCAAACGTGCTCGAACGGAAACGTCGGTCGCTAGTTGCTGGCGTTTTCCGCTGCTGTTCCTGCTTCGCGCTGTCAATCTTGGCTAACGCTGCCGAAACTTTGACAGCTTTAGCGAAGATGAGCAGCGCGAAGCTTCTGCGCTCGGCGGGACTCGGCGGCGCAGTGAAGGGTTAGATCAGCCCGTCGTTGAACGGCGGATGACGAGCTCAGGCGGGAACACTGTCTGGCGGGGGATGCTGTCAGGATCTGCCGCTTCTTCCAGCACGATTCGCAGGGCTGTACGTCCGATCATGCGACTGGGTTGGCGGATGGACGACAGCGGAACGGCCGCCGCGGCGGCAAAGATCGTGTCGTCGAAACCGATGAGGGCGATCTCATCTGGCACCAGCATCCGTCCGTCGGAGACCAGCGACTGCAGAAGCCCCAGAGCCAGAAGGTCATTGCCGGCGAAAACGGCATCGGGCCAGTCCCGCCGCGGGCGNNGAGGATGCGCGCACCCGCGGCGGCACCCTCTTCTACGGTCATCGCTGTTGTCGGCACCACTTCTAGGCCCACGTGCACCGTGGCATTCTCTGCCGCCGCACGCGCACCTGCGAGACGATCATTCATCTGCCGCAGCTGCAAGGGTCCGCCGACGAAGGCGATGCGGCGCCGGCCGGTCTCGATGAGGTGATCGACGGCAAGGCGTCCGCCGGCGACGCTGTCGACAGAGACCGATGAAAACTCGCCATCGGCGCTGAAGCGATCGACGAGAACCGTGGCGATTCCAGCCGTCCGCAGGCGTCGCAGCTGCGGCAGCACGTCACCAAACGGTGCCAAAAGAATGCCGCGCACCTGCTGCTCGCGAAACAGATCGAGGTAGACCTTCTCGCGAGATGGATCCTCATCAGTGTTGCCATAGAGGATGGCGATGCTGTGTGTGGTGGCCTCGTCTTCCGCGCCGCGAACGACGTCGTTATAG
The DNA here is from genome assembly GCA_003524435.1 of Microbacterium sp. Classification (GTDB taxonomy): domain Bacteria; phylum Actinomycetota; class Actinomycetes; order Actinomycetales; family Microbacteriaceae; genus Microbacterium. Next base: position 5,355 of record DQHP01000088.1, on the reverse strand, counting down.
AACGGATTCTGCCCGTCAAGCACGACGAATCCGACTGTTGTGCTGACGCCTGCACGTAGTTTTCGAGCGGCGTCGTTGCGAATGTAGCCGAGGTCTTCGATCGCCTGGCTCACCCGAACGACAGAGTCCGATGACACATCGTCTGGGCGATTGAGCACATTCGAGACAGTCCCGACGGACACACCAGCCCGCTGCGCGACATCGCGAATACTGACCGACACTGCGCTCCTCGCTTCGTTGGGTGGATCACGATTTGGTTCCAGGGCGGGCGTCTGGGAACCGGTTCAATTACACTAGCGTGAAATCGCCTGAAACGATTCATGTATAGTTCATCGCGAAGTGTTCTACCCGCTTGACCTCGAAGGAGAGGGCTACCCGTGTCCGACGAAGTACCCCCAGGTGCACCCACTGGCGCCGCTCTGGAGCTGCATCGTGTCGTGAAGTCCTTCGGGCCTGTCATTGCGCTCCGCTCTGGAAGTCTCACCTTGCATCCGCGCTCCATTCACGCGTTGATCGGCGAGAACGGCGCGGGCAAGTCCACAATGGTCAAGATCATGGCGGGGCTCTACCGACGTGACTCGGGAGAATTCCGTCTTCGCGGCGAGGATGTCGACTTCACCAGCACGGCGCAGTCGAAAGCAGCAGGCATCGCTGTGATCTACCAAGAGCCGACGCTGTTCCCTGACCTCTCTGTCACCGAGAACATCTTCATGGGCCGCCAGCCCGTGAACCGCTTCGGTCGCATCGATCGCAAGGCGATGCGCGAGGAAGTCGAGCAGATCTTCGGTCGCCTGGGCGTCGCCATCGACCCTGATCGGATCACCGAGGGGCTCTCGATCGCCGACCAGCAGCTCATCGAGATCGCCAAGGCCATCTCGCTTGACGCCAGCGTGCTGATCATGGACGAGCCCACCGCGGCGCTCAGCGGCGTGGAGGTCGAGCGGCTCTTTGCCGTTGCCCGGAGCCTCCGCGATGAGAACCGTGCGATTCTGTTCATCTCGCACCGCTTTGACGAAGTCTTTGACCTCTGCGACACCGTCACCGTGATGCGCGACGGCTCCTACGTCGACACCAAGCCCATCGCCGAGACCACCGTCGATGACCTCGTGCGACAGATGGTCGGGCGCGACGTCACCGAGCTCTTCCCCAAACAGGATGCCGAGATCGGAAAGTCGCTGCTCGAGGTGAACAATCTCACCAGCCGCGGAATGTTCCACGACATCTCCTTCTCTGTGCGGGCCGGTGAGATCGTCGCGCTCGCCGGACTCGTCGGTGCAGGCCGCAGCGAGGTTGTTCGTGCCGTGTTCGGCGTTGATAACTATGAATCCGGCCACGTGCAGTTGCTCGGCAAGACCGTTCCGAAGAAGAACCCGGTCGCAGCTATGCGGGCAGGGCTCGCTCTCGTGCCTGAGGACCGGCGCAAGCAAGGACTCGTGACCGATGCGACCGTCAGCGGCAACACCGTTATGGCGATCCGCCGGCGGCTGGCAAAGTTCGGACTGATCACCACCGCAATCGAGAACCGCGCCGCGCGTGAATGGGCAACGAAGCTCGAGGTGAAGAGTCACTCGCTCGACACCATCGCTGGCACGCTCTCGGGCGGAAACCAGCAGAAGGTTGTGCTGGCGAAGTGGCTTGCCACGGGGCCGAAGGTGCTCATCGTCGATGAGCCGACGCGCGGCATTGATGTCGGCACCAAAGCCTCAGTGCACGGCCTGCTTTCGGAACTCGCAGGTCAGGGCCTCGGCATCCTCATGATCTCCTCCGAACTCCCCGAGGTGCTCGGCATGGCTGATCGTGTCCTCGTCATGCACGAGGGGCGCATCACCGCCGAAATCGATCGCGCCGACGCCACAAGCGAGAACGTTATGCACGCTGCAACTCACGCATCGGGGCATCCGTCTGCCGATATTCCCAGCGAGCGGAAGGAATCGAAGTGACCGCGACAGTACCGACGGTGTCCCCTGCGGGACACACGCCCGGCCGTGTGAAGTCGCTTCTCGGCGGTGGTCGGATGCGTGAACTCGGCATCCTCGTCGCCCTCATCATTGTCGTTGCCGCGGCGACGGTGAAGAATCCGAACTTCCTCTTCTCTGGTGATGGCTGGCGTGACCTGCTGCTCACACCGGCGCCGCTGCTCCTCGTCGCAATCGGCCAAGCCTTCGTCATCATCACCCGTAACGTCGACATCTCCGTCGGCTCGGTGATCGGACTCACGGCGTATTTGACCGGACGGCTTTTCGTTGACTTTCCCGGCATCCCGATCATTCTCGTGGTCATCGCCGCCCTGTTATTTGGCGCGCTGCTCGGTCTGATCAACGGCGCGCTCGTCGCGTTCGCGAAGGTGCCCGCTATGGTGATCACCCTCGGCACGCTCTATGCCTATCGCGGCATCAACGTGCTGTGGGCGGGCAGCAACCGCGTCAATGCGGGCGATATGCCGCGGCCGTTCCTGAAGCTCGGGACGATGCAGATTCTCACGATTCCTGTGCTGACGATCGTCGCGGTTATCGTGCTCATCGCCGCGGCCTGGTACCTGCGCAACATGCGCTCTGGCCGCGAACTGTACGCCATCGGTTCAGACCCCGAGGCAGCAAAGCTCTATGGGCTGAAGACCACTCGACGAATCATTACCGCGTTCGTCCTCTCCGGCACGCTCGCCGGTCTTGCCGGAGTCTTCTACGCGGCGCGTTACGGCACGATCGATTCGCAAGCCGCATCCGGGTGGGAATTCGACGCGATTGGCGCGGCTGTGATCGGTGGTGTCGCGATCGTCGGTGGCGTGGGAACCGTATGGGGCGCGGCAATCGGCGCGTTCTTGCTGATGACAATCAACCGGGCGCTGCCGATTGTCGGCATTCCCGATTTCTGGCAGCAGGCTGTAGTCGGTGTACTCATCATTGGGGCGATCGTGTTGGACCGGGTCCTCGCAGTCAGACAGAAACGTCGCCTTATCGAAGCGAGGGATGAATCATGACCACCGCGACTACGACGACGACCAGTGTCGTGCAGTTCGACTACGAGCGACCGCTCTGGCGCCGCGTGCTGATGACGCGCGAGTTCGGAATCATTGCGCTGCTGCTCATCGTGATCATCGTCGCCTCGGTGTCGGTGAAGGGCTTCGCACAGCCGCTGACGTACAACTACCTGCTGCTGGATGTGGCGCCGATTCTCTTCATCGCACTGCCGATGACGCTGGTGATGACCACCGGCGAGATCGACCTCTCGGTCGGGAGCATGGCGGGCCTCGCGAGTGTCACCACGGGTGCGCTCGTGCAGGGCGGGTTGCCGTTTGAAGCGGCCGCCGTGATCGCCCTTGTGGTCGGCGTGATCGGCGGTGCATTCAACGGCTTCCTGGTGACGACCGTCGGCCTCCCCTCGCTCGCGGTCACGATCGGCACACTCGCACTTTTCCGCGGAATCGCGGTCGGGATGCTGGGAACCACTGCCGTCACCGACTTTCCGGTGTTCTGGAAGGATCTGGCCAAGGCCAGGCTCTCGGGTACGCAGATTCCGTGGGTGGTCATTCCGTTCCTGGTGCTGCTGGTGATCTTCGTCGTGTTGTTTCACTTCACACCGTTCGGCCGGGGAATCTTCGCTGTCGGACAGTCAAAGGAAGCCGCACACTTCTCTGGCGTGAACGTGAACCGCACGAAGTTCACCGTGTTTGTTCTGGCGGGTGCGGTCGCAGCCCTCGCGGGCATCTTCTACACGCTGCGCTATGGCAGTGCGCGAGGTGACAATGCCACGGGGCTCGAGCTGCAGGTTATTGCTGCTGTTGTGCTCGGTGGAGTGTCGGTCTTCGGCGGACGAGGCAAACTCCACGGCGTGATAGCCGCGGTGCTGCTGATCGGTGTGCTCTCCAGCGCACTGCGTTTGTCGGGTGTGACGAGCGACATCATCAACATCATCACCGGTGGTCTGCTGATCATCTCGGTGGTGGGCGCCAGCGCGTTTGCCTGGATGAAGTCAAAGCGCACGGCAGGAACTCTCCGTCTTCTGGCCTCTCCCGCACCTTGAGGCTCTTCCCGCCGCAGACTCCGTGGCTGCGGCGATCAATCCAACGAAAGGAACAACAATGAAGTTTTCATTCAAGCGGGCTACCGCTGGGGTCGCCGCGGTGGCGGCGCTCACGCTCGTGCTTTCTGGCTGTGCTGACACCGGCCCTGCCGAAGGTGGCGGCGACGGTGAGGGTTCGGGATCGAGCGAGATTTCGATCACGCTGCTGCCCAAGAACCTCGGAAACCCGTACTTCGACGCATCCCGCGTGGGCGCGGAGGCAGCGGCTGCTGACCTCGGCGCAGAGTTCGAAGAGGTCGGGCCCACCGAGGCAACGCCTGATGGGCAGGTCAGCTACATCAACACCGCCGCACAGCAGCAGCGCTCGGCCCTCGTCGTTTCGGCGAACGACCCGAACGCGATCTGCGACGCACTGAACGAGGCGAGCGACGCGGGCGTCAAGATCGTGACGTTCGACTCTGACACGAACCCCGAGTGCCGCGACCTGTTCATCAACCAGGCTGACACCGAGGGCATCGCGCGCGTGCAGGGCGACCTGATCGCCGACCAGATCGGCGGCGCCGGTGAGGTGGCGATTCTGTCTGCTTCGGCAAACGCCACGAACCAGAACGCGTGGAACGACGCGTTCGAGGAGTACGTTGCCTCCGAGTACCCCGACATCACTGTCGTCGAGACCGTCTACGGCGATGACGATGACCAGACGTCGTTCGACAAGACGGCCGCGCTGCTGCAGACCTACCCGGACCTCAAGGGCATCGTGTCGCCGACCACCGTCGGTATCGCTGCCGCTGCGCGCTACCTCTCGGACTCGGATGCCAAGGGCAAGGTCGCGCTGACCGGGCTCGGCACTCCAAACCAGATGCGTGAGTACATCGAGGACGGCACGGTCACGGCATTCGCGCTGTGGAACCCGGAGGACCTGGGCACGCTCGCAACCTACGCCGCTGCTGCACTCGTGAATGGCGACATCACCGGCGCCGAGGGCGACACCTTCGATGCTGGCGACCTCGGCACGTTCACTGTTGGCGCCGACGGCGTCGTGCTGCTGGGCGACCCGTTCGAGTTCAACGCGGACAACATCGGCGACTTCGACTTCTAAGTCGCCACTGATACAGGGCGTCCGGCCACGGTCTATTGCCATTGGTCGGGCGCCCTTTTGTGGGTGACCGGTCCCTTTGTGGGTGATTTGGCCTGCGTGTTGTGGGTACTTTGGCCTGCATAACTCCGGAGAATCGCCGTGTCTGATGCCTCGGGGCACCGGAATTCTGCGGATGTGGCAAAATTCTCCGGAGTTATGCGGGGGCGCGGGCGCAGCCGGGACGCGGGCGCGGGGCT
>DQHP01000065.1 GCA_003524435.1 Microbacterium sp. | reverse complement strand
CGCCCGCCGTCGCCCCGGAGCTCGAGCCCCCGCCTCGCCGCCGAGCCCCCGCCGTAATCGCAAAAATAAGACGGGGGGTCGAGAGCAAGACGGGGGCTCGGCGAACGTGCGACGTGCTACTCGGTCCAGATCTCAGACTGGTCGTCGGGGACTTCCTCTTCCAGAGGAACAACGAGCACCGAGCGGTGCTGGCGGTGAGCAAGGCGCGCAGCGACTGATCCGGTGAAAAACTCACGGATCGACTCGCCGAGGCCACGCTTGCGAGTGCCAACGACGATCAACTGCGCGTCGAGCTTGTTCGCGAGCTGCTTCATCGCGAGGGCCGGGTCTCCGACCAGCTGCCGGGCGGTCCACACGAGGCCACTATCTGCCAGGGCCTGACCCGCGGCGGCCTCAACCTCTTCGAATTCCGCAACACCCGCTTCCAGATTCAAATCGATCGGAGCCGAGTGCACGTATCCATCAGGATCTTCGTACGTGACGAATCGCGTGACGTCGACATGCGCCACCACGAGCGGCGCCTTGAGAAGCGTCGCGTAGCGCGCAGCTTCTTGCAGAACACGCGCGGCCTGCCCCGGCTGCATGCCGACGATGACAGCCTTCTGCAGTGCGGCGTTCTGCGTCGCCTCATCGGACGGGGATGAGGTGGTATCTGCCATGAGAATCAGTCCCTTCACGTGCCCGGGAAAGCCAGAGGACCTGGCCATCGTGCTATCCTGAATGCTACTCTTACCGGCCGCGAGCCGGTGTCGTGAAATGCATCGGGCACGAGATTGTCCGACTGCCTAACTCGTAAGGGGGTCTCGCGCATGGGCCGTGGCCGTCAAAAGGCGAAACACACTAAAATCGCCCGAGAACTCAAGGCGTATAGTCCGTCCTTGAATACTTCTGCGCTGGAGCGTGAGCTTGCGCATCCTTCCGACGACGAAAACGCGTACGTCGACAAATGGGCAGACGACTACGCGGATGAAGACGAAGACGAACTCGAGAAGGCCTGAGTTCGTTTGACCTTGACCCCGCTACTTCGGTAGCGGGGTCTTTGGCGTGCCCGCAGCCTCGAGATTCCGCAGGATCGCAGCGATACACCGGTCGCCCTGTCTTCGCCGACCGCTGAAGCCAACCCACCTGAAACCTCTGCTCGACGTCCCGACCCCGCCCCTCCAAGGCGGGGTCTTTGTCATTTACAGGCGACGCGCCGAAGAGTGACCTGTTGCGGTGGTGTCAAAGATCCGCTAAATTCACTGAAACAGGGATGGTTCAATGAACCATTTGAACGGCAAAGACGCTGGCGGAAGACCGCGTCCACAAAGGAGTAGACAGAGATGGCGAACGCAGGACCCTACGAGAACGTTCAGACCAGCGAGGCAGCGATCGAGCGGGCCATGAACGCCACCGGAGGCGTGCTCCGTCTGGCACCGGCGTGGGTTCCCCGCGCGTTCTGCACTCCCGGGCGCCGGATCCGCCTGCATCAGGACGACTACTTCCCCCTCGGCAAGGAGCGCGGCGGCATCGACGAGCGCTGGCTGGCCAGCGCGATCCGCGCAGACAACGGCCCTCGCACCGACCCATTCGAGGGCCTCAGCCTCGTGCGCGATCCCGATGGCGGCGTCATTCCCTTCGACGAGCTGATCGCCCACATGAAGTCAGATGTCATCGGTGACCTGTGGGACTCCCACGGCCTGTGGCCGATGTATTCGAAATTCTTCGACAATGAGTTCCCCCTGCCCTTCCACATCCATCACCGCGATGAGCACGCCGCCCTCGTCGGCAAGCCCGGCAAGCCCGAGGCGTACTACTTTCCGCCCCAGATGAACGACCACGGCGGGCGCTTCCCCTACACCTTCTTCGGGCTGCATCCAGAAGTCACGAAGGATCAGCTGCGTGAGAAGTTCGCTGGGTTCCTCCGCGGTGGCGACAACCGGATCACTGACCTCTCGAAGGCCTACCGCATCACACCCGGCACCGGATGGGACGTACCAGCGGGAATCCTGCACGCTCCCGCGAGCATGTGCACTTACGAGCCGCAGGCCGCATGCGACGTGTTCGCGATGACGGAATCGTGGTCGAACAACCGCGAAGTCGCCGACGAACTGCTCTGGAAGGACGTGCCCGCGGACCGTGTGGGCGACCTCGACTTCATCGTCGAACTCGTCGACTGGGAGCGAAACGTTGACCCGGAGTTCTGGAGCAATCGCTTCACCGCGCCGGTGCGGACGCTCGCAAGCGCACAGTCCGATTCGCCGGAGTACATCGAGCGGTGGATCACCTATCGCTCGGAGGCCTTCAGCGCGAAAGAACTCACGGTGGCGCCCGGTGGTTCAGCGACGATCTCCGAGCGAGATGCCTACGGCATGATCGCCGTCGCGGGAGGCGGCACGATCAACGGACAATCCCTCGCAGCGATCACGTCCATCCGCTACGGCCAGTTCTCCAGCGATGAATTCTTCGTGACGTCCTCCGCCGCCCGCGACGGAGTGCGGATCGTGAACGCATCCGAAACCGACGACCTGGTGATCTTGAAGCACTTCGGCCCCGGCAACGGACAGTTGGCCGCCGAACGGGTGGAACTGGGTCTGTAGATGACACCGACGACAATCTGGGGTGCCGCACTCGATGAGGTGCGCACCCGCGTGGGATCGATCAGCCAGGTCGCCCGCGCAGAGGAGATGACCTTCACACAGGGTCCTGCCCGAGGGACTCGAGTGATTCGCGTGGAGACGGGCGGAGGACTCTGCGTCGATGTGCTGCCGGATCGTGCTCTTGACCTCGGCGCCATGACCTTCCGGGGCGTGCCGCTGAGCTGGATCGCCCCGCCGGGCTTCGGCCATCCGGCCCTCGCGAGTCAGAGAGGAACCGACTGGCTCAGGATGTTCGGCGGAGGAATGCTGACGACCTGCGGTCTGGACGCGTACGGCCCGCCCAGCATCGATGACGGCGGAACGGAGTATCCGATGCACGGGCGGATCAGCTCGACATCGGCGACTGTAACGAGGGTCGAGGTCGCCGCCGAAGAGATCGTCGTGGAAGGCGAGGTTCGCCAGGCGCGCGTGTTCGGTGAGAACCTCGTCCTGCGCCGCAAGATCACGGCGCCGCTCGGTGGCACGAGCCTGCGCATCGAAGATGTCGTCACGAATGAGGCGCATCAGCCGTCCGGCCACATGATTCTCTATCACTGCAACCTTGGGTGGCCACTGGTCAGCGAGCATGCAGAACTCGAGATCCCGTCGAACAGCCTCAGTCCACGTGATGCGGATGCTGCGCGCGGGGTCGCTACATGGCACACGTTGACCGGCCCGCAGCCCGACTACGCCGAGCAGGTCTTCCGGCATGACTTCCGAGACCTCGCAACGGCATGCGTCTCGGTCGACAACGCACAGCAGAACACTCGCCTCGAACTGCGCTTCGACACCACGACGCTTCCTGCGCTGCACCAGTGGAAGATGCTCGGCGAAGGCCACTACGTACTCGGGCTCGAGCCGACGAACGTCGACTGGAGCCGCGGACGAGTCGCCGCAGAGGAAGACGGCGTGCTCCCCGTCCTACAGCCGGGTGAATCCGCGTCGTACGTTCTAGAGTTCTCGGCCGGCGTCAGCCGCTCCGAGCCCCATCGATCAGGTTCGAAGGTGAAGCAATGAATGACACGGTCGCCCTCGAGATGCGTGGCATCTCGAAGTCCTTCCCGGGCATCAAAGCCCTCAGCGACGTGGATCTCGTCGTGCGGGAGGGCGAGGTCCACGCCATCGTCGGAGAAAACGGCGCCGGCAAATCGACACTGATGAAGATTCTCGCTGGGCTCTATCAACCGGATGCTGGCACCATCGCCCTCGGCGGAGAGGTCGTGCGTATCGGCGGACAGCTCGATGCTCGACGCCGCGGCATCGGCATGGTCTATCAGGAACTCAACCTCGTGCCCGACCTCACAGTCGCGGAGAACATCACGTTGGGCGCGATGCCGTCGAGGTGGGGGATGGTGCGCAAGGGCACGCTTCTTCGCGAGGCGGAAGCCGTCCTGCACGCGTTGGAGGCGAACATCGATCCGCATGTGATGCTCGGATCCCTCACTGTCAGTCAGCAGCAGCTCGTCGAGATCGCCAAGGCGTATGCCGCCCGCCCGCGCATCATCGTGCTCGACGAGCCCACGTCATCGCTGAGTGAACACGAGGCCCAGGCCCTCTTCCGCGTCATCCGTCTCATGCGCGCCGACGGGATCGCAGTCATCTACATCAGTCACCGCCTCAGGGAGGTGCTTGAGCTCGCGGACCAGGTCACGGTGCTGCGCGATGGCACGCAGATCGACACACGTCCCGCAGAGGGGCTCAGCGCATCGGAGATGATCGCGCTCATGGTCGGCCGCGAACTCACTGACGTGTTCCCTAAGAAGGATGTCCCCATCGGAGAGGTCGTGCTCGATGTTCGCGAGCTCACTCGGATCGGCGCGTTCACTGATGTCTCGTTGACTGTACGCGCGGGCGAGATCGTCGGCTTGGCAGGACTCGTCGGTGCCGGACGCACGGAGGTCGCCCGCGCCATCTTCGGACTGGACAGGCACGATTCCGGAACGATCAGCATCAATGGCGAGGCAGTACGAGCGCGCACACCGCGTCAGGGAGTGCGCGCGGGCATCGCGTATGTGCCCGAGGATCGCAAGCGCGATGGGATCATTCCCGCTGGGTCGATCAAAGACAACGTCGCCCTGCCTGTTCTCGGAAATCTCGGCACTGCCGGGTGGATCTCCCGTTCGCGTGAGCGTGAGCTCGTGCGCGCCAAGGTGGACGAACTCGGAGTCTCGCCACCAGTGATCGATCGGGCGGTCGAGACGCTCAGCGGCGGCAACCAGCAGAAGGTCGTCATAGCCAAATGGCTGGCGGCGAGACCGGATGTGCTGCTGCTGGATGAGCCGACGCGCGGCGTCGACGTCGGCGCAAAAGCGGACATCCACCGCATCATCGGCGAGCTGGCGGCTTCCGGCGTGGCGATCCTGCTGATCTCCTCGGAGCTGCCGGAAGTGCTCGCGGTGAGCGATCGAGTCTATGTCCTCCACGAGGGGACGGTATCGGCGGAATTCGACCGCAGTGACGCGGATGAGAAGTCCGTCATGCACGCGGCAACAGGGGAGGTGCTGGCATGAGCACAGAAGTCGAAAACAAGACTGCACAGACGGGGAGCGACCGTCTGGTGCGCGACGGGTGGCTATCACGGGCGAGCTCGTGGATCGGAATGCCCGCGGGGATCGTCCTGCTGCTGGTGATCGGCGCGGTCCTCTCGGACAAGTTCTTCTCGGTCGGCAACCTCACCAATGTGCTGATCAACATCTCGATCCTCGGAGTCATTGTCGTGGGCATGACGTTCGTGTTCATCACACGCGGACTGGCGGATCTTTCTGTACCGGCGACGGTCGCACTCGGTGCGATTCTGACGCTCGGCCTGCAGCCATCCATCGGCACGCCGGCGGCGGCGCTGATCGGAGTGCTCGCGGCGCTCATCGCGGGTATCGTGAACGGCCTCCTCATCGGTTACGCCGGCATCAACCCGGTCATCACCACTCTCGCGGTGGGCACCATCGTGCTCGGAGGAGCGCAGTGGAGCGTCGGCGGCGTCATCGTCTACGGCTCGGATAAGGCTGCCCAGGAGTTCCTCAACAGTCGCGTGCTGGGTATCCCCGTCATCGTGATCGTGTTCATCATCATCGCCCTCATCGGCCATCTGATCCTGTCGCGCACCGTACTGGGTCGCTGGGTCTATGCCGCGGGCGGCAATCCGCAGGCGATGCGCGCCAGTGCGGCTCCGCTCTCCTTCACCCGCGCATCCTCATTCGTGCTCACGGCTGGATTGAGCGGGCTCGCCGGAGTCCTGCTGGCGATCACGCTGCAGACAGCACGACCCGGGATCGGGATCGGTTACGAATTCGACGCGATCACGGCGGTCGTCGTGGGCGGTGTGAGCCTCCTCGGCGGCACGGGAAGTGTCCCCCGTGCGATCGGGGGCCTGTTGTTCGTCGGCTTGCTCAACAACATTCTCGTTCTCCAGGGGGTACCCACCCCCGTGCAGGGCATCGCGAAGGGCGCGCTCATCGTTGCGGCCGTCGCGCTCGATGTGTACTTCCGCAGGAAGGGAGGTCGTTCATGACCGCCTCACCCACCGCCCGCCTGACCAACAGCGTGGCTTTTCTCGGACTCGTTCGGTATCGGGTCATCATCATCCTCGTTACGACGCTCGCTCTCGCCGGGTCTTTTGTTCCCGGCTTTTTCGAAGGACGCACACTCAGTCTGGGCGTCGACAGGGTTGCCACCATGGGGCTGCTGGCGATCGGCTTGACCGTCGTCCTCATCGCCGGTCAGCTGGATCTCTCCGGAGGCGCGATCCTTGCGCTGTCAGGCATCGCTGCGATCGGACTGCAGGAATCCCTCGGTCAAGTGCCCGCAGCACTTGTCGGACTCGCCGTGGCGATTGCCGCCGGTGCCATCAATGGCTTTCTTGTCGTCGTTCTACGAATCAATTCCCTCGTCGCCACGCTGGCGTCCATGCTGTTCTTCCGCGCTGTATGCCACCTCATCACGGGATCCCGTCCGGTCAGCGGCGTGGATCCGTTCTTCGGAATTCCGCTCTCGCAGCCCCTCGGCGGGACCGTATCACCACGCGTTCTCCTGTTCGTCGGACTGATCATCCTGCTGCACCTGTGGCTGACCAGAGCCGTCGGCGGACGGAACATGTTCGCGGTCGGCAGCAATGCCGCCAGTGCGTCGGCCAGCGGCATCAGGGCACGGCTGTACCTGTTCGGGGCGTTCGTCTTCTCCGGACTGATGGCCGGTATCGCGGGAGTGACCTTCAGCATCGCCTCGAACACGGGCTCCCCCGTGTTCGGCGACACCATCGTGCTCACGGCGATCGCTGCCGTGGTGATCGGCGGCACCCGGCTGGAGGGCGGTGTCGGATCGGCGATGGGCACGCTGGGCGGCCTGCTGACACTCGCCGTGCTGACGACAGCGATGGAATACCAGAGCGTGCCCAGTTACGTGCAAGACATCGTCACCGGCACCATTCTCATCCTGCTCATTCTGCTCGACAGGCTCACCGCTAATGGGCACAGAACCGACCTCTCGCTCGGGGGCCTCCTTCGACGCTTCCGTTCTCGCAATAGTCACACCCATCAAGAAGAAAGTGAAAGGACAATCGCATGAAGCGCACACACCTGATCGGAGCCGCTGGGGCCGCGGCAATGCTGCTGCTCGCCGGATGTGCATCCACCGGAACCGGCGGAGATTCAGAAGGCGGTTCGGCCGGTGCCGAGTCTGCCGAGATCTGCTACATCACCGCGGCCGAGTCGCACGCCTACGCAACCCCGGCGAACGAAGCCTTCCTCGCAGCGGCCGACGAAGCCGGTGCAGAGATCACAATGTTGAGCCAGGACTTCGATGTGCAGACGGGCACGGAACAGCTCACGACCTGCGTCGGCCGGAACCCGGACGGCATCGTCCTGTGGCCTCTCGACCCGCAGGCATACATCCCCGGCCTCATCCAGGCGCAGTCCGCCGGCATCCCGGTTGTACTCATCAACTCCCCCATGGACGATGAGGCACTGGAGCTGGTTGCGAGCTTCACCGGCCCTGACGTGTACGAAGAGGGCGTGCTGGCGGCCGACGCCATGGAAGAAACGCTCGGTGGTACCGGCAATGTTGTGATCATCGCCGGCCAGGCCGGAAACGGTACGAGCATCGGTCGCGTCGACGGCTTCACTGAGCGCCTGGACGAGGTGGGTTCTGGCATCGAGGTCCTCCAGACGGTGAACGCCGACTTCGACCAACAGAAGGCACTGGTCGCGAGCCGCGACCTGATCACCCGCTTCGGCGATGACATCGACGGCGTCTACGCGAACGACGACACCATGGCTCGTGGGTTCATCGATGCATGGGCAGAATCCGGACGCGACATGGCAGAGATCCCCAGCATCGTGGGTATCAACGGTCAGCAGGATGCCTTCGACTCGATCCGCGAGGGCCAGTTCTACGCGACGATCGTCCAGTCGCCCGTCGAAGACGGCAAGCTGGCGCTGGAGACGATCCTCCAGGTCGCCGCGGGCGAGACGGTAGAAAACCGCCTTCCGATCCCGCTCACGGTAGTCACGATCGACAACGTGGAAGACGTCGAGCCCGCGTTCTGACACGAACCATCCTGAAGGGTGCGATGGATGCTTACGCATTCATCGCACCCTTTCTTCATGCCGAGCCGCGCACCACCAGCTCAGGCTGAAGAGTCACGTGATTCGCGCGCGGGCCGCGACGCGGATTCTCGATCAGCTGCACGATCATCTCAACTGCGGTGCGACCCAGCTGTGAGCGTGGCTGAGCGACTGTGGTCAGCGGCACAGGACCGAGCTCTGCCCATTCAAGATCGTCATAGCCGACGATCGCGAGATCTTCCGGCACCCGGAGGCCCGCGTGGATAACCGCCTGGGCCAGTCCGAGGGCCAGCATGTCGTTCGCGCACAACACGGCAGAGGGGCGCTTGTCGCGCGGGCGGGCAGCGATCAGGGCACCGGCCGTGCGTCCCGCATCCACCGTCCAAGACTGCGCCGCAAGCAGTTCAAGGGTGATGTCTCCCGCTGCCCTGTTGATGACCTCACGCGCGCCGAGATAGCGCTGCTGCACTTTCGGAGATCGCTCCGGGTGGCCCAGAAACGCGATTCGCCGGTGGCCGGTGGCCACGAGGTGCTGGGCGCCCAGGCCCCCGCCGGTGCGGTCATCGACGACAACGGACCAACAGTTGCGATCATCGCCGACGCGATCGACGAACACCATGGGCACGCCTCGGTCCCTGATCATGTCCAGCCGTGAGCTGTTCTCATCGACGGGCGAAATGATGATGCCCTGCACTTTCTGCTGCACCAAGAGATCGAGATTCTGCGACTCTCGCACGGGATCATAGGCGCTGTTGCAGATGACGACGCCGAGGCCGAGTTCACGGGCGAGCTGCTCGGCGCCGAGCGCCACATCGACGAAGAACGGGTGATGCAGATTCGCCGCGACGATGCCGATGGTCCGTGTGCGACCCGGGCGAAACTGCCGCGAGCTTTTATCGGGGACGAACTCCAGCTCCTCGATCGCCGACATGACCTTCGCGCGAGTGTCTGCGCTGACGTAGGACGGCCGGTTGAGCACGTTGCTGACGGTCCCTGCCGAGACTCCGGCGAGGCGAGCAACATCGCGAATCGTCGCCATTTGCTACCGGTCTCGTCCGTGAATCTGGTTCATTGAACAATGGTACCGCGAGGTATCCCCGCGGCGGCGTCCCACCTACAGTCACCACCGTCCATGGCGCCGTTCCCATTCCTCTTCGACAGTGCGCCTTCGCCCCGCAATGATCCCGAATGGGATCGTCACGATCAGCACGCCGCCGATGACCAACAGCGGGATTGTCCAACTACCGCTGAGGTCGTGGAGCACTCCCACCAGAAGTGGGAAGCCCGCCGCGATGACATAGCCAGCGCTTTGCACGAAACTGCTGAGAGCCACTGCACTTTCCGGCGTACGCGAGCGGATGCTGACGAGCACCAGCGCGAGCGGAAACATCACACCGACGATGCCGAACAGTCCCGTCCACAGCCACACCGTCACGGCATTCGACCAGAACAGCAACCCGGCGATGCCCAAAAGTCCGCTGATCAGCGCGACGGTGTACAACTGCCGCGTGGCTTGGAAGCGCACCACCAGCACGGGCACAAGCAGCGACGCCGGCAAGCTCATCACCGCGAACAGCGACAGCAACAGACCCGCAGCCGTCGCGGTCACCCCTTCGATATCCGCGACAATCGAGGGCAGCCAGGCGAACGATACGTAGGCCATGATCGACGAGGTGCTGAAAACGACGGCGATGGACCATGCCAGCGGCAACCGCACTAAGCGTCGGAAGGCTCGCGAATTAGTCGGCGCGATTGCGATCGGCCCTGTGGACAGTTCGGCCGGGTCAGATGCCGAGGTCGAGACTGTCTCTATTGGCAGAGTGACCGGCCGCGCAGGCGGCGTCACCGCAGTGGTGCGCCCGGTCATCAGCATGGCGATCCACGGCAATGCCCCCGCAACCGCGAATACTCCCCACAGCCCGAGCGACATGCGCCAGCCCACCGCGTCTGCCACGGGCACCGCGATCAGCGGCGGCAAGAACGTCGACACCGACATTGCTGTTGTGTACAGCGTCAGCATCATGCCCAGGCGATCAGGGAAATACTTCTTCACCAGCGGCGGCACGAGGATGTTCCCCATCCCCACACCGGCAAAGATCAGCGCCGTGGTCGCGAGCAGCGACACCGGCCCCACCGAGAAGCCGCGCAGCACCAGTCCGATCGCGATCGCGGTCAGCGCGATAACCGTGACGCGCTCGAGCCCCAGGCGACGTTCGAACAGCGGGGTGAGCAACCCAAAGATGGCGAAACACACAGGCGGCGCCGTGCCGATCAGACCGATGACGGCTGTCGGAAGCGGAAATTCCACCGTGATGTAACCGAGCAGAGGGGACAGCGACGCGACGGCAGAGCGCAGCGAGAAAGCGCACAACACGATGCCGAGAACGGCAAGTGCGCGCCCGCGCCACAGCGGCTGCGCGATCACGGCTCAGCCCTCACAACAGCCCGACAATCACGAAGATTGGGAGCTCTCGACCCAGCTCAGATATTCGTTACTGACGCTTCCGGTGACGTACCGACCGTCAAAGCAGCTCATATCGAGGTCGGTGATGTCCGAGCCTTCGATGATCGCGGCTTTGAGGTCGTCGATCTCCTGGTACACCAGATAGTCAGCGCCGAGTTCGTCAGTGATCTCCGCAATCGTGCGCCCGTGCGCGATCAGCTCGTACTTCGACGGCATGTTGATGCCGTACACATGCTGGTAGCGCACCGGTGGAGCGGCAGAGGCGAACGTGACTGAGAGAGCGCCAGCATCCCGCGCCATCTGGATAATCTGCTTGCTCGTCGTGCCCCGCACAATCGAGTCGTCGATCAGCAGCACGTTCTTGCCCTGGAACTCGGTCGGCATTGCGTTGAGTTTCTGACGCACGCTCTTTTTGCGCACGGCCTGTCCAGGCATGATGAAGGTGCGACCGACATAGCGGTTCTTGTAGAACCCCTCGCGGTACTCGACGCCGAGTTTGCGGGCCACTTCCATCGCCGAGGGCCGAGCAGAGTCGGGGATCGGCATGACCACGTCGATCTTCTCGCGCGGAACGTGCTTTGCGATCGTGTCTGCGAGGCGCTCGCCCATCCGCAGTCGCGACTCGTAGACGGCGACACCGTTCATGGTCGAGTCCGGACGCGCCAGGTAAACATACTCGAACGCACACGGAGTGAGCGTCGCATTGTCGGCGCACTGCTGGCTGAACATCTCACCACGGTCGCTGATAAATACGGCTTCGCCGGGGGCGACCTCACGGACAACGTCCCAGTCACCGTTTTCCAGCACGAGCGACTCGCTTGCAACGACCCACTCATCGTGCTCTTCGCCATCGCGACGCCCCAGAATCAGAGGCCGGATGCCGTGGGGATCGCGGAACGCGAGCAGACCGTACCCGGCGATCACAGCAATGGTCGCGTAGGCGCCCTCGATGCGCTTCTGCGTGCGGGTGACGGCTTCGAAGATGCGCTCAGGATCAAGATCGACGTCGGATGCTGTGGTCTGCAGTTCACCCGCGAGCACATTGAGCAGCAACTCAGTGTCGCTGGAGGAGTTCAGATGGCGACGGTCGCGCTTGGCCATATCGGCGGTGAGCTCACGCGTATTGGTGAGGTTGCCGTTGTGAATGAGGACGATGCCGTAGGGAGCGTTGACGTAGAACGGCTGCGCTTCTTCTTCGCTGGATGCTGTGCCCTTGGTGGCGTAGCGGACGTGACCGAGCCCGACGTTTCCGAGCAGAGAGCGCATGTCACGAGTGCGGAAAGCCTCGCGCACCATGCCCTCGGCCTTCGTCATGTGCATGATGCCGCTGGGCTCTGCGGTGGCAATGCCGGTGGCGTCTTGTCCGCGATGCTGCAGCAGCAGCAGCGCATCGTAGATGTCCTGGTTGACCGGGGCGTTTCCGACCACTCCTACGATTCCGCACATGTGCTGTTACTTCGCTCCATCTGCGTATGCGCCGATCAGACGCACCGCTCCGCCATCGACGCCCTTAGCGCCCTCTTCGAATTCGCCTGCAGGACGCGCGCCGGTTCCCACCGTCGCAACCTGCCAGGCATCGATTCCTTCTTCAGCCAGCGCCGCGATCGCAGCATCCTTCGCGCTCTGATCGATCACCGCGAGGAAACCGATGCCGAGGTTCCAGGTGCCCTCGGAGGACTCCAGTGTGGAACCGGCGATGTCGCTGAGCACGCGGAATACCGGGCTCGGCGACCACGTCGAGCGATCAACCTCAGCCCAGCTGCCCACCGGCAGCACTCGAGCGAGGTTCGCTGCGATGCCGCCACCGGTGACGTGGCTGAGCGAGTGCACCGCACCGTCTGCGAGCTTCTCGAGAAGACGCAGCAGCGGGAGCGTGTACAGACGCGTCGGCTCGAGGAGCGTCTCGCCCCAGGTCGAGCCAAACTCGGCGGCGTTGTCGCCATAGCCGATACCCGCGCCCGTGATGATGTGACGCACAAGCGAATAGCCGTTGGAGTGCAGACCGCTCGAGGCGAGGGCGAGCACGACATCGCCGTCTCGCACATGCTCTGCGCCCAGCACAGCATCCGCCTCGACGATGCCCGTCGCAGCCCCGGCGACGTCATAATCGTCGACGCCGAGAAGGCCGGGGTGCTCTGCCGTTTCGCCGCCAACGAGGGCTGTGCCCGTCGCAGTGCACGCGTCGGCGATGCCGCGAACGATGTCTGCAATGCGCTCGGGGACGACCTTGCCGCAGGCGATGTAGTCGGTCATGAAGAGCGGCTTCGCGCCCACCACGACAATGTCATCGACGACCATGCCCACGAGGTCTTGCCCGATCGTGTCGTGCTTATCGATCGCCTGCGCGATTGCAACCTTCGTGCCGACACCGTCGGTGCTGGTGGCGAGTAACGGCTTGGTATAGCCGAGCAGCGCACTCGCGTCGAAGAGGCCAGCGAACCCGCCGACACCGCCGAGCACTTCAGGGCCGTGCGTTGCGCGCACGGAAGACTTCATCAGCTCGACAGCGCGATCACCCGCTGCGGTATCGACGCCGGCTTCGGAATAGGAATTAGTGGAGGAGGATGCCACACGATAAGACTACCGCCGTCGACGGGGTCGCGAATCCGCCGCGCGTTCTCCCTAGGATGGGGCCATGGCAGACAAGCCGCAGTGGTTGATACGTGAGGACGCCGGAGTCTCGGTGATCGTCGCGCTCGCTTTGCGACAGATGCTGGGCATTCGCGTGCCAGAAGACATTCCTGCCCTGCGTGATCTTCAGGTGCGAGCACCGGATGCCGTCGATGCCAGCGCCGCGCTGGAGGCGCAGTGGCGCAATTACTGGGACATGACCGTCGAACCACGTGCCCATCCGTCCGAAGGGCCACTTGAGCTCGTCGAAGGGTTCGAAACGTTGGTCGCGTTGCCCTCCACTGGGGCGGATGAGCTCCGTGCGGCCATCGCGCCGCTGGCAGAGCCCGTCCTGCGGTACGCACAAGACGCGCACGCCCGCTATTTCGCGTCGATGAACACGGCGACTGGGGGCGACTCGTACCGCGCCTACGCGAGCGCCATCGCCGAGTTCGAACGCGAGATCGGTCGACGAGCGCACTCCTTCGAGTTGAACGTCCACGTGCTGCCGTTCTCGCAGCGCGGCATCTGGTGGATCGGCGCGCTCACCGTCGCCGTCACCGATGGCCTCCGCCGCGATGTGGTGGCGTTCGACTCTGCTATCCGACCCGTCATCTCTGAGCTGGCGTGACTGGAGTTCCAACTATGACCGATACTGCTCTCCCGCGGAACAACCAGCTACTCCACCTCAGCGCACTGGCGGCAGGCCTATTCGCGATGGCATGCTTCTTCTTCGCGCCGACTGGTCTCTTCCCGCAGATGTTGATACTACTCATCGGGATTGTGGCCGTCATCATTGGCCACCGTGCGTCGCGTCGCCCAGGGAGCACCCGATGGGTCGCGATTCTCGGGCTCATCATCGCGTACTTACAATTGCTCGTCGCCGGCGGCATCATGCTGGTCGGGGCGATTCGCGTACTGACAAGCCTGTAGCCTGCTCGCGCCCAGATCGCCGGTCAGATCAGTCGGATTCGATAATAGTCTCGCGGTCGACCTGCACAACACGGTCGTGGCGTTTGGCAACGCGCTCCAAAATAATCGCAGCCAGGCCGCCGAGGGCAAGCCCGATCGGCGCCGTCCACAGCAGTGCGAAACCGAACACCTGCCCTGGGGGATAGACGACGGCGAGAACTTCGGACGGCTCGTAGGTGCCGACCATCGTCAGGATGCCTGCCGCAATGACGCCGAGTACAACGCCAATGCCCATGAACACGCCATAGCGAGGCACCCGGCGAACGGTTGCCTCGACAGTCTTGCGGGGCTCAGGAGAGGACATGGTTCCATTGTCCCACTGTTAGTCTGTGCGACTGCCGACCCATCAGATCTGGCCGACGGGCTCGCGCTTCTCCGCTTGGAAGGCGTCTTCACGGCGGCCGAGTGCCCAGTACGCCGAAAGTGATACCTGTGTGCGATCAAGCCCGCGCTCATCGATCAGGTGCGGACGCAACTGCTTCATCGCCCCACGTTCACCGTGTGCGAAGACCTGCACGTGTCCGCGGCGCCACTCCAACGCCCGGACAGCATCCACGAGCAGCGTCGTCGTGCCTGCCTCAGCGATTCCGCGGTGCAGCCACTGCACGTCGATGCCAGCAGGGTGGGTCAGTTCCAGATGCTCGGATTCGTTCTGAACTTCCAAGAACACAGTGCCGACAGCATCCGACGGCATCGCCTCCATCGCCGCCGCGATTGCGGGGATCGCCGACTCATCTCCGACCAGTAGGTGCCAGTCAGCGGCAGGTTCAGGCGCGTAACCACCGCCAATCCCGCCGAGTACGACCGGGTCGCCAACCTGCGCATTCGCGGCCCACGGCCCGGCGACGCCCTCGTCCCCGTGAGTGACGAAGTCGATCCAGATCTGTCCGGCATCCAGATCGAAGCGACGAATCGAGTAGGTGCGCACCGATGGGAGCATCTCAATCGGCAGTCGCGCGCGCAGCTCTTCCATGTCATAGGGAGGAGTGAGTTCGGCATCCGCAGGCGCGAAATGCATCTTCGTGTAGGCGTCGGTGAAGCCGGCGTCTTCGACGGCAGCGATGCCGGGACCACCGGCGACGATGCGTACGAGGTGGGGCGTCAGCCGAATGCGCTCGAGAACTTCCAGCACAATCTGCGGACGACGTGGGCGCCGCTGTGGGCGCTCAGTGGCAGTCATTTTCTCTCCTCGTATTCTTACGCTCATACACATCAGTGCGAGGAACGCGATCCATCGCGCTCCTCGCACCATTGGATGGGGTCGTGTCAATCCTCGCTGATCGTGGCGGATGCCGCAGCCCGACGTCGCTGCACGATGACTCCGGTACCGACACCCGCGCCGACTACGAGCAGTCCAATCACGACCCACGCCCAGAGAGGGAAGCCCGCGGCATCACCCGCGACGGGCTCGACGGCAGCGCTGAGTGCAGCGACGGGCGCCTCGGCCGCTTGCTCTTCATCCGCAGGTGTGACGCCGCAGCCCGCGCCCACCGGGATGCTGAACGAAACCGGGTCGAATACCTCACCCGCAGCGTAGGTGCCGAATGCCGCTGACCCACTGTCGGTCAGCACGGTCTCCGCCTTTCTCACGCTGAGGACTCCGTCGGCAGTCATGGCATCCGCCAGTGAGAATTCCACGAAACGCACTCCCTGCGCGTCGATCGCGTCCCCGCCCTGGGTTGTTCCGGCGATGTCGAACACAATGTATCCGCTGTCGCCAGCCAGCTCGACACGGGCGTTGTTGAATTTCGTGTCGAGAGCGCCGTCGTGTCCGTGGAACGCGATGGTGCCGCCGAAGCCGACGAGGCCGTTGCCGGTTTCGTCATCGAAGGATCCCGTGCCACCAGACCAGACGAATTCGGGGAACTCGTACGCCACATCGGTGAGGTTCCAGCCGCCGTGAGCGATGCCCTCGATGTAGTTGCGGAAGCTCTCTTTGTAACCCCAGTTCAGGGATGCTCCCTCGACGGTGCACTGACCGATCGCGGTGATGGCGCGGGTAAGGGTGAACTCAAGACCTCGGTTGACAGACCCTTGGAATGTCAGTGTGTGTGCACCGTCTTCAAGAGTGGCCGGCAGCGTACCCGTCCAGCTCACGACGCCGTTCGCGTCTGCATCCACCGTTGCGAGCTGTACGGGTGTCGAATACACGACGACCTTGATGTCCTTTTCATCCGCCTGGAACCCGGATGCTGAGACAGTCGCAGACGCACCGGACTGCAGTGCCTCAAGGCTCTCATCATCGATCTGGATACCGTCGGTCGACGGCGGGGTCGAGGGCAGTGCGGCCTTCTTCTCGATGGATGCCGCCGCCACGGTGCCCACCGTGCCGTGAGGAGCTGCTGCGACAGCGCCGATCGTGAACGTCACCGGGTTCAGCGCCGTGCTGTTGCCATCGAGCACCCGGTCGCGTCCCGCGGAAGTCAGTGAGGTCGGAGCAGCTGTGTAAGTCACAGCACCATTGGCTGTCGTCTTCGCCGCCCCGGCCAGGTTGACCGTGGCGAAGGCGACCCGAGATCCGCCGTGCGTGACGTACAGCGTTGCGTTATTCGGCGAGGTGATCTCGACCCGCGGGTTCGACACAGTCACATCGAGCACACCGTGATGTCCGGTGAAGCGCACCGATCCGTTGTACCCCACCCCACCGACACCTGTGGTCTGGTTGTAGGTGCTGCCCGCGGCCTGGCCGAACTGGAACTGGCCGCCTGAACGGGTTGCTCCACCGGAGACGAAGATCTCACCCTGCGCAATCGGGCCCGTGATGTAGTTCGCGAATGACGACGAGATCGCCCAGCGCAACGAGCCGCCCGCAACGGGCTGGGTCGGGTTCGTCGGTGTGGTCGGTTCGGTTGGCGGGTCCGTCGGATTGACCGGCGGTTTGGGCTTCTCGCCCTTCAGCTTCACCCACTGCTCTGCAGAGATCGTGATATCGCCGCGGGAGTAGATCGTGTCGGCAGTGGGTATCGTGTGCTGCTGCCAGACAATCACCTCATAGGATTTCGACGAATCGAGCGTGTCTCCCGCAGCGGTCAGCTCGGTCGCGAACGCACCATCGGCGATCCCCCGGACGTACTGCATCGCGAGGAATCCACCTGCTGCAGTGACATCAGCCTCGGTGCCCTCCTCGATCAGCGCAGCGTATGCGCCGGCGATGCCTGCAAAACCCTGACCGTCGACGTTCACGACGAGGTCGGTTCCGTCCACGAATGTCGCGTTCGTCAGGGTCATCTCGGGCTTGGTCGCGTAGTTCACCAGCACGCTCTGCTCCTGCGCGGCGTTGTTCACCCCACCGGCACCGTAGGTGTACACACCGTACGAGCCACCCTCGGGAGCCGCCGGCGCATCCTTCAGCATCACCGTGGCGAGGAACGTGCCGTCATCGGCGATGTCGACCCACTGTGCCCGGATAACGCTCTGATACTGGGCGGGAACCTGGTCGAGCACGCTCTCCGCGAGCGCCCACAGCTGGGTTCCGACAGAACGCGAACTGGATGCTGCGCCCGTGGACGGCTGCCAGTGAGCCGCGAAGTCTCCGAAGACGACGTACGTGCCCTGAGGCAGATCCTTCGGGATCGGCACACCGCGTCCGCCGACGTTCGCGGTCGGTTCATAGCCGCTGCCCTTGACGACGATTTCGTCCCCCGCTCGCAGTGCGGTGTCGCCGACCGGCGTCGCGCCGTCCGCGAGGAACACTTCGATCGCTGGTTGATCCGTGGCCGGGTGCAGCACAGCCCACTGCTCTGCTGTGATGGTCACGTCGGTGCGGGCGTAGATGGTGTCTGCGTTCGGCATCGTGTGCTGCTGCCAGACGATCACCTCAAAGGTCTTCGACGGATCAAGCGTCTCTGCGGCGGCGTTCAGCGCGACATCGAACGCACCGCCAGAGATGTCCCTGACATACTGCATCGCCAGGTGGCCGGTCCCGGCGGTCACATCCGCCTCAGTTCCTGCCTCGATCAGCGCGACATACACGCCCTTCGCATCACCGAACTGCGAGCCTGAGATCGTTACCGTGAGGCCGTCGTCGACCGAGGCCGCCACCGCCGTCTCGACAACAGGCCCGGAAGGCTCGGGATCGGTTGGCTCTGTCGGCTCGGGATCCGGCTCAGTCGGCTCCGGCTCCGGCTCTGTCGGCTCCGTCGGCTCCGGCGGGAAGACAGCATCCCACTGCCCTTCTGAGATCGACACGACCGAGCGCGCGTAGACGTTCTCCGGTGTCGCCGAACTGTGCTGCTTCCACATCACGACTTCGTAGCTGAGCGAGCGGTCCAGCTTCTCAACAGGAGCGTTCAGCGTGAACGATGCCGATCCGCCGCTGACCGTAGGAAACGGCAGCGCGAAAGCGACATACTCCTGGTTGTTCAGTGCGTCATCGGCTCCTTCGACGATCAGTGCGGCGTATGACCCCGCCACGTCGGGCAGTCCGGATGCGTCGACCTGAAGTGTCACACCGGACTGTGATGCGCTCGACACCTGGGCCGTCACACGTGCATCGCCTGCGGCGAGCGCGGCCGGTGCGCTCAGCGTGCCGAACAGCACCATCAGCACCGCCAGAACTGCGGCCAATGCGGCACGGGAGCGACTCGTCGTCGCGGGATTCTCGGTGTCGTTCACGGATGCCTCCAGGCGAGCCGGTGCGCAGAGCGCAGGGGCGACGCCGTCATCGGGTCAGATGTGCAATAGGGAAATAAAGATTGGTTAGGCTTAGCTAACTTCCAAACCTGACCTTAGACTGACCTTGTCCATCTCGTCAAAAATAAGGGCAGGCTAACCTAATGCGTTCACTCAAAGCTGCGCTGATTGCGGTTGTCATCGCCGTCGCTCTGAGCGGCTGTGCTGGCCCCGCAGCGACAGTAGAAGGGGGCAGCGCCACTGCCGACACCTGCCCAGCGGCCGCCCGGCAACTCTCGGAGCTCGATCTTGCCGACGATGTCCGCGCTGTCACCGGCGGCTCCACTGCGTGCCTGCCCACCCACGCGATCGAGCCGGTGCCCGATGTTACCGCCCCCGACCTTCCGGTCACCGTGACCGATGCCGAAGGTCGAGACGTCGAGATCACCGATGTCAGCCGCATCCTGCCCATCGACATCTCCGGCACCATCGCCTCGACCGTCTTCGCTCTGGGCATGGGCGACAACGTCGTCGGCCGCGACTCCTCAACCATGTTCAACGGCACCGAGCAGCTGCCGGTCGTGACGAAGGCCGGGCATTCGCTCAACCCGGAGGCCATTCTCGAACTCGCGCCTACCGTCATCCTCACCGACACCACAATCGGGCCGAAGGAAGTGCGCCAGCAGCTTCGGGATGCCGGCATCGCGATCGTCGTCATCTCAGACGAGCTGCGTCTCGACAACACCGACCAGCTCGTCGATGAGGTCGCTTCGGCCCTCGGCATCCCGAGCCGCGGTGAGCAGCTCATCGCTCAGGTCGATGCCGAATTCGACGCGACGCTGGCCGAGGTCGCTGAGGTGATCCCAGCTGACGAGGGTGACCGTGCCCGGATGCTGTTCCTGTATGTGCGCGGCAGCGCGAATGTGTATTACATCTTCGGCAAGGACTCCGGCGCAGACTCGCTGATCAATGCCGTCGGCGGCGTCGACGTGGCGAGCGAGATCGGGTGGGAGGGCAACAGGCCGATGACCGCGGAAGCGCTCGTCGCTGCCCAGCCGGACGTCCTAGTGATGATGACTGACGGGCTCGAGTCCGTCGGGGGCATCGATGGACTCATCGAGCGCGTCCCCGCTGTGGCCGAGACGCCGGCTGGTGAAAATCGCCGTGTCATCGACATGGCAGACAGCGAGATCCTCAGCTTCGGCCCACGATCCCCCGAGATCATTCGCGCGATCGCACGCGCCCTGTATGCACCCGATACAAGCGCCGCCGAGGCCGTGGGATGAGCGTCGAGACCGCTGCCGAAACAACATCCCCGCCTGCGGAGCCGGTTCGCAGGCCGAAGAAGCACCGCACCGTCCGCTTCGCCCTGGTGACGCTGGCACTGGCCGGCGCCCTCGTCATCACGTGCATCGTCTCGCTGGCAAGCGGGCAATACACGCTGTCACCCACAGAGATCATCGGCATCCTGCTGCATGGCGTTGGCATCGACAGCGCGTGGGCCCCCACCACAGCATCCGACGCCGGTGTGATCTTCAACATCCGCCTGCCACGTCTTGTTCTTGGCATCCTGGTGGGCGCTGCGCTTGCCGTATCGGGCGTGCTGATGCAGGCAATTTTCGGCAATCCTCTCGCCGATGCTGGCGTCGTCGGCGTTTCGTCCGGAGCGGCCCTCGGCGCCGCCGCGAGCCTCACCTTCGGCCTGTCCACGCTGGGAATGTGGACCACGCCGACCCTGGCATTCATCGGCGGCCTGATCGCCGTGTTCTCGGTGTATCTCATCAGTCGCTCCGGCGGGCGCACCGAAGTGGTCACGCTGCTGCTCACCGGCATCGCCATCAACGCGATCGGCGGGGCGGGAATGGCCTTCCTCACCTTCGTCGGCACGACATCGACGCGCGAGCAGATCGTGTTCTGGCAGCTCGGCTCGCTCAATGGCGCGCTCTGGCCCAATATCGCTGTCGTCGCCCCGCTCACCGCCGTGGGCATCGCCATCGCGTTGTTCGTGTCACGCCGCCTTGACCTCTTCGCCCTCGGCGAGCGCACCGCGCGCCACCTCGGAGTGCGCGTCGAGCTGCTGCGCGTCATCGTGATCATCACCGTCGCACTTCTGGTCTGCGCTGCGGTCGCCTTCGCCGGAATCATCGGCTTCGTCGGTCTCGTCATCCCGCATCTCATGCGCATGCTCATCGGTCCGGCGCATCTGCCGCTGATCATTTCGTCCGCCGTCGGCGGCGCACTCTTGATCGCTCTGGCCGACCTCGTCGCACGAACCGCGGTTCCGCTGGCCGACATGCCGATCGGGATGATCACGTCACTCGTCGGCGGCCCGTTCTTCCTGTGGCTGCTTGTACGCACCCGTCGTCGCTCAGGCGGGTGGGCATGAGCGCACAACTGGCAGCGAGCGGCGTCACGGTGCGACCAGCGGCGGGCTCGCCGCCCATCCTCGAGAACGCCTCAATCGAGGTGAATCCAGGAGAAATCCACGCGCTCGTCGGCCCGAACGGCGCGGGCAAATCCACGCTGTTCAGTGTGCTTGCCGGTGACCTCTCCCCAGAGGCCGGCACGGTGACGCTCAACTGTCGGTCCCTCAGCACGATGCGCGCGCGTGATCTCGCGCGCGCCCGGGGCGTGTTGCTGCAGGAGAACGCGGTGTCGTTCCCATTCTCTGCCGAGCAGGTCGTGCGGATGGGGAGAGCACCGTGGGCACGCACCGCCCTCGAAGATGACGATGACGCTGTGGTGGCTCGTTCGATGACGGCGACCGAAGTCCAGGATCTCGCATACCGCTCGGTGTCATCACTGTCTGGTGGCGAGCGCGCCCGGGTTGCGCTCGCTCGTGTACTCGCACAGGCGACGCCCATCATGCTGCTCGATGAACCAACGGCATCCCTCGATCTCAAGCATCACGAAGATGTCATGCGCCTGGTGCGCGCACGTGCAGATGCCGGCACCGCTGTCGCGGTCGTCCTGCACGATCTGAATGCGGCCCTGGCGCACGCCGATCGGCTGACTCTCCTGGCTTTCGGACGGGTTGTCGCCACCGGCACACCGACCGAGGTGCTCACCGCTGAGCGCATCGAACTCGTCTACGGTCAAGCAGTGGACGTGTTTCCGCATCCGATCACGGGCGTGCCGCTCGTCGTGGCAAAGCGCTGAGCGTTCCGCGCTCGTGTGTCGACTGCGGTACAAATGCTCCTCGCGGACGTGTCGGCTGGTACAGATGTCTGTTGAGATCCACGAATGTCTGTTGAGATCCACGAATTGGACCTGCGGTCATGGATTTCGACAGACAAGTGTTCCGGGCTAGGGGCGAAGCGGAAGCAGCGCAGCGAGATCAGCCCGCGTACCGGATGCTGACACGCGCCCCTCAGCGACAACTTCGGCCCACGTCTCGGCGCCGGTGGCAACGGAGATCCAGGTCGCAGCATCCATCTCGATCACGTTCGGGGGTGTACCGCGAGTGTGCCGCGGGCCCTGCACCACTTGCACTGCCCCAAACGGCGGCACCCGCACCTCAACACTGTTACCAGGAGCCTTCTCATCGAGAAGTTGCAGCAGGTAGCGCACGGCGGTCGCGAGCGCTGGCCGCGCGGGCTTTTCCCCCAGCGCGCGGGCAGCTGCGACAGCATCCA
>DQHP01000074.1 GCA_003524435.1 Microbacterium sp. | reverse complement strand
TCGTGCGGCGCCCCACCCTTGAGTGGCACTGACGATCCCAGCAGCGCGGCGATCCGACCCGCGACGAACGGGGCGGCGAACGACGTGCCGCTCCACGCCGCGAAGCCGCCACGATAGTCGTCAGGGTCAACGGTCTCGCGCGGAAGGTCACCGATGTCGTTACGGGTCGTCGCCTGCGCGCCACCGGTGAATGCCGGAGTCGTGGACACCACGGATGCCCCCGGCGCATACGCCCGCACCCACGGTCCGACGTTCGAGAACAGCGCGACCGAGCATCCGGACGGGTTGATAGCCCCCACAGACAACAGCGGAATTGCGCGATCGGGGCTCAGCCCGTTGTCTGCACCGGGCCACGCCCACAGTGATGCGGGAAACGACGGCCGATCGATCGCGTCGTTTCCGGCTGAGCAGACTACGACGATTCCGAGCTTGCGGGCGGTGCGCAACAGCTCGTACAGCGTGAGTGAGAACTGACCGTCGGCGGGAGTCTCGTGGTAGTACCCGAGTGAGAGATTCAGCACGTCGATCGGGCGTCCGCCGTCGACTGCGTGCACATACCGGCGCTGCAACTCGATGACCGCTGCCAGCGCCTGCAGGAACGTGCTCTCATCCACGACACCCAGCGATCCTGCGACGCGGATCGCGAGAATGTCAGCATCCGGAGCCGTCTGGCGAATGATTCCTGCGATGAATGTGCCGTGCCCGGCGACCGCATCGATTTCGCCGTCGAGCTGCCCGTACAGGTCGGGATACCGCTCGGGGTCGTCGTCGCTGGTGAGGCCGATCGGGGTGCCGTCGAGTTCCGCACCGTGCGACACGATCGACTCTGGCAGCCACTCATGCTCACCGCATCCTGTGTCGAGGACGGCAACGACTGCGCGTCGACCCTTCTTCGGTTCGGCGCCGCGCGCCGGTGCCGCGCCGATCCAGGCGATCGGTTGGCGTCCGCCGCGTCCGGGTGCGAGATAGTCGTCGCTGCCGACGAGCCCCTCCCCGCGTACGGGGTTCGTACGCGTGAAGGGATTGGTGCGGGTGAACGGGTTCGTTCGGGTGAACGGATTCAACCCCACCGGATCGATCGACAGCACATGCTCGAGCCCGGCTCGAGGCATTGTCGTGCCGGTCATCTTTCGTGCACGCTGCAGCACTCGCCAGGCGTCTGGCGCGACGGGAGAATCTCGGTTTCCTGGCTCTGCGGGAGTGGTGAGCAGTGCCCGGTGCAGCCCATCGACTCCGGGAAGACTATCCGGTGCGATGCCGTTTCGCAGCAGGTCCTGATCGTCAACGGTCAGCTGCCACCCGAACGACCCCGCGGCTTCCATCAGGACCTTCAGATCACGGTCGTAGGCGCCATTAGAGGCATCCAGGTCTTCGGTGATCAGCATCCGATCTGGCAGATACGCGGTGGGAAAGGCGCGGATGCCGCCGACCGGATCCACATTCGGATCGAGGGCCTCGCCGCGGGGAATCGACCCTTCGGCGCGGTCTTGCCAGCTCCAACCACGAGGCTGATTCATCGCTCATCCTTCCCGGCGGATGCCCGCCGCGTGAGGCCTCACACCTCGAACTGTGGCGTGAGGAGATCTTTGGTGTCGCCGTGGGTGACGAGGCGCACGCGGGTGAGCCCAGGTGGGATGTCGTCGAAGGCGAAGCGTCCGAGCGCGCCCGGCGGCACGCTCCAGGAACGCTCACCCTGTGAGAGACGGATTTCGGTGGCATCGGCATCCACCCAGCCGTCGACCCGGCGCAGGTGCTGCGCGGTGTGGCTGATGTGGAGAAGGATGCTGGAGACGCCGTCGCTGAACTGCATAGTGGTGGTTTCGGCATCTGTGCGCTGCGCGTCTGTGTGGACGGCATCCCCGCGGACGGCGTCTTGCACGCTCTCGACGAGGGTGAGGAGCGCGTACTCGCGGGAAAGGTCGGCAGCGGCAACCGCAGCAATCATCCGATCGGCGAGGTCTGCGGGAACTGGATCGACGTCTTCGATCGCGGTGCGCAGTCGCGCGAGGAGCGTGGCGTCAGGCTCGTTGTTCATCGCTGCTCCCTTCGGTCGTGTTGGTTGTGTTGTTCGTGTCGTCTTTTGCGGTTGCGTTGCGAGCGCCCAAGCCGGATCCGGTCTCGCGGGCACCGGTGCCGATCCCGGCGTCGCGGAATCCGGCCGCGGCGAGGGCTGTGCGCAGCTTTGTCAGGCACCGGTTGCGGGTGGGGCCGATGCTGCCGACTGGCATCTCGAGGTCGATTGCGATTTTCGCGTAGTCGGGACGGTCATCGAATGCGATCACGCGCAGCAGCCGTTGGCAACGTTCGGCGAGCGTCTGGACAGCGGCCCACAAGCGCGAAGACTCGTCGGATGCCGCAACCTGAGCCTCGCTCGACTCCTGCACGGGCAGCAGTTGTTCGAGGTGTTCGTCGGATGTGGCATCCGCTCGTCCGTGGTTTTTCCCGACGCGCCATGCCTCGCGGCGCGCGGTGACGGTGAGCCAGCTGAAGATTGCGCGGCCATCGGCGATCGACTCGGCGCTGCGCACGAGGGCGAGCCAAGTGGACTGCACGACGTCTTCGGCGAGGGCTCGTTCCAGTTGATAGGCGCGCACAACGTGCCACAGAACAGGCGTCATCAGGCGCACCAGGTCGTCTATGGCGCGAGCGTTGCCGCCGCGCCAGTCGGCGAAGAGGTCAGCGGCGCGCTCCCACCTGGGGGGACCATCGCTGACGGCGCCCTCGGGGGAGGCATCGGTCATGGTGCCCATTGTGCTCACAGATACCAGGAGCACGGCAAGGGCTTTCTGATACATGACCTCACGCACGCCTACGCTGGTGAGGTGATTCCTCTTGCAATCCTGCTCTTTCTCAATGCCGCCTTCAACGTGATCGTCTGGCCCCAGTTCTACCGTCGCGTTGCGAACGATCCTCGGTCGAAGGATGCCGCAGGCAAGGCCACGACGTTCCTCAAAGTGCACGCGATCCTCATCGCGATCGCGCTAGTGCTCGCGGTGGTCTCGCTCATCGCCGGAATAGCCGCGCTCGTCGGCGTGCTGTAGCGCCAGGTTTCCCTTCGCCCCCGCGGCCTCCCTGCCTCCCTGCCTCCCTGCCTCCCTTTGCACCCGCCGCCGAGACCCCGGCGTGCCGCCGAGACCCCTGATTAGCGGCGTATGTAATCAAGGGGGTGGGCGGTAA
>DQHP01000156.1 GCA_003524435.1 Microbacterium sp. | reverse complement strand
GATCGCCGCAGGGCGGTGCAGCATTCGGCATCCCCGCGCCGGGCGACTCGCAGACCGGTCATGGCGCACCGGCCGAGCACAGCACTCAGCCCACGATGCCGCTCAGCGGTGACTTCGCGCCGATCACTCCGATCGAAACAAAGACGAAAGAGAAGAAGCCGTTCGGCGCAGGCAAGGTTGCCGCTCTGATCGTCGCGGCATCTCTCGTGGGCGGCGCTGCAGGCCTGGGAACCAGTTACCTCGGAAACACCGTCTGGAATCAGCCCAGCGGCAGCACCGCTTCTGGCGGCGGCGACACCATCACGGTGAACAACCCAGGGTCCGTCAACGAGACCACCGCAATTGCGACGAAGGTGCTGCCCTCGGTCGTCACCATCCAGGTTGCGGGAGAAAAAGATTCTGGAAGCGGTTCCGGTGTGGTGCTCAGCAAGAACGGCTACATCCTCACGAACACACACGTCGCCACTCTCGGCGGCGCCGAGTCAAAGCCCACGATCCGGGTCACGACGTCCGACGGCCAAATCTACAGCGCCACAATCGTGGGAACTGACCCCGTCTATGACCTCGCCGTGCTCAAGTTGGAAGGCGCCAAAGACCTGACGCCGATGAGCTTCGCTGACTCGTCTGATATCAATGTCGGCTCTACGGCGGTTGCCGTGGGTGCCCCGCTCGGACTGGCGAACTCGGTCACGACCGGAATCGTCAGTGCCCTGAACCGCAGTATCCAGATCGCCTCGTCGGCCGCGCCCGACTCTGGCGGACAGGATGCCCAGGACGAGGACTCCGGTCAGGAGGGCGGCCCGTTCCAGTTTGACCTTCCGGGCACGCAGCAGCAGGGTGCGACCGAGTCCATCTCGATTGCCGTGATCCAGACGGATGCCGCAATCAACCCCGGAAACTCGGGCGGCGCGTTGGTCGACAGCGAAGGCAAGCTCATCGGTATCAACGTCGCCATCGCGACTGCGGGCCAATCAGAAGAATCTGGGTCAATCGGCGTTGGCTTTGCGATCCCGTCGAATATTGCCAAGCGTGTGTCTGAGGAGATCATCGACACCGGTGCGGCGACACACGGGCTTCTGGGCGCTTCGGTGCGCGATGCCGCGTCGGTAGAAGGCGCAGATGTCTCGGGTGCGTACATCGTCGAATCAACTGCCGGTGGCGGCGCCGGCAAGGCAGGGTTGAAAGAGGGTGACATCGTCACCAAATTCAACGGGGCTCCAATCTCCAATGCCAGCGACCTCACCGCACAGGTACGTGCAGCGGCCGCAGGAAGCGATGCGAAGCTCACCTATGTCCGCGACGGCAAGTCGTACGACATCGAAGTGACGCTGGGCGAACTGAGCCTGTGATCGGCTCGAATCGAGCGCGTTGATCACACGAATTATCAGAGTAAGGACGCCACCCCGCGATAGGCTCGCGAGGTGGCGTCCTTCTCATTCGGCTCCGGTAACGCGGCCAAGTTGTTGCGTTTGCCGTTGTATGCCGTGGGCCGCATGGGAACACTTCTCGTTCCGCGTGGTCGCCGGTGGGTGTTCGGCTGCGGGGCAGGTATCGGCGACGGAGCGCTTGCGCTGTGGCGCGTCGCGAGAGCGGAAGGGCACGACGTGATGTGGTTGACGTCGTCCGATCGTGAGCGAGCGGATGCTGCCGCCCTCGGCATCGCCTCGATCTCGAAGTTGTCGCTGCGCGGCTGGTGGGCGACGGCCCGCGCGGGAGTGCTCGTGGTGACGCACGGACTTGGTGATGTAAACCGCTACGGCGTCTCCGGTGGATTTGTCGTGCAACTGTGGCACGGGATTCCGCTTAAGCGCATCGGTCTTGATTCGCCAGCCACCACGCAGGTGCCCAACGTGCCGGGGGCCACGATTCTGCGTCGCCTCATCGCCGTGATGTACCGTGGCGCGGCCCAGCGCATCCGTGTGCTGCCAGCAGCATCCGCTCGCTCTCGCGGGCGGCTCGAGTCCGCTTTTGCGCTCGGCGATGGGCGTGTGGTCGTTACCGGTGAGCCGCGTGTGGATGTGCTCTCTCAGGGTTCTGACCAGCAGCGGCGGGACGCGGCATCCGCTCTCTTGACTGAAGAGACCGGAACTATCCCGAAGGGCGCCCGCAGGGTGCTGTACGCGCCCACGTGGCGTGACGGTGCCGCCGATCCTTCTGTGCCCACTGCCGAAGACTGGGTGCGCCTGATCGCACTGCTGGAAAAACAGAACACGGTGTTATTCGTGCGCTCGCATCCACTGGGCGCGGGGGAGTATCAGCCACCGCTACCGAGTGGGCGTGTGCGGATGCTGGGTTCAGATGTCCTCGCGGACGTGACACCCGCGCTGGCCGGGATGGACGTGTTGATCACTGACTATTCATCGCTGGCATACGACGTGGGATTGCTCGGCATGCCGGTGTTGTATCTGGCGCCCGACGCCGAGGGTTATGCGCGCACGCGCGGCTTCTACGGCCGGTACAGAGACGTTGCCGGCAGCGACGTCGCGAAGGACTGGTCGACGTTGAACGCGCAGCTGGCCACGCTGCTCTCAGATGAGCAGGCGTTTAACGAGCGGTCCGCTCAATCCACTACGCTCAGCGCACAGGTGCATGCATACCGTGACGGGCAGAACACTCGCCGAGTGTATGAAGTAATCCGCGCGCGGGGGATCCCCGCGCCGAAGGGAGCACGATGACGACCGTCCGGATCGATGAGGACGCGGAGACGCTGATCATCGCAGGCACGGGCACGAAGCCGGCAGAGGGAACCCTGGTGGGATCCCGTGCACGTGTCGACGCAAAGATCACCGGCGGCGGCAAGACATGGAAGGCGACCTTCCCCCTGCGCGCCGCGCGCTGGGGCGGCGAGCTGCTCCCACTGCCGTCGGGTGAATATGAGCTTCATCTCTTAGACATCGATCTTGCCGGTCTCGAGAGCGGTCCCGAATTGTTGTCTGGCCTGAGAATCACGCTCAACGGTGCTCTCGTGCAGATAGCACCGCCGCTGGCGCCGATCTACGAGTCCAGCGAAGGACAGTCGATCCTTGAGGGGCGCTACGTTGCGCAGGTTGGCGGCAACGAGAATGCGGTGTTCTTTGAGAGTTTCTACGGGCAGAGCGTCGGGTGCAATCCCCATGCCATCGATCGTGAACTCGCCCGTCGGGCGCCGAATGTCACGCGGTACTGGAGCGTTGTCGACCTGTCGATTGCGGTCCCCGAAGGTTCCGTCGCGGTGGTCGAGGGCAGCCCTGAGTGGTGGCGGGCACGCGCTGCGGCACGACTCCTTGTGGTGAACGACTGGTTGCGACGCAGATTCGCGCGCAAAGACGGTCAGAAAGTGCTGCAAACCTGGCATGGCACGCCACTGAAGCAACTCGCGCTGCATCGCCCTGGTTTCGATCCGCGCCGAATGGCAGCCGTTTTCAAAGAATCGCGACGCTGGGATGTGTTGCTCGCTCAGAACCTGTACTCAGAACGCATTCTGAAGAAGGCATATGCGTTCTTCGGCAAGCCAATCTGGACGGACGGCTATCCGCGCAACGACGTGCTCTCCACCGATGACGGCTCGGCGACGCGCAAGGCGCTGGGCATTGGACCTCAGGAGCGGGTGCTGTTGTATGCGCCGACCTGGCGTGATGACCGCTCCGAGATCGTCGACTTCGTTGATCCGCAGTGGTTGGCGGAACAGACCGACTCGGTCGTGCTGGTGCGCGGGCACTCGCGCACGCTTCGCCCGGGGCGTGACCAGTCCGGTGCGCGCGTGATCGATGTCACCGGATACTCCGATACCGCACGGCTCCTCCTCGCCGCTGACGCGTTGATCACCGACTACTCCTCAGTGATGTTTGATTTCAGCGTCACAGGCAAGCCGATGTACTTCCTCGTGCCTGACCTTGAGCACTACCGCGGCACGCTGCGCGGGTTCTACTTCGACCTCGCCGAGCGTTCTCCAGGGCCGCTCGTGACGTCGCAGGATGAACTGGCCGAGGCACTGAGCGATGAGACGGTGCCTGCGGCCTTTGCAGAGCGCTACGCGGCCTGGCAACGACAGTTCAACACGAGAGACGACGGTCACGCATCCGAGCGTGTGGTCTCACGCCTTCTCGATCTCGGTTTCGTCGACGCCTGACGCCCTAGGGCAACGGCGTATTCTGCGTACCCAAACGCGAAGCGTCAACAGTGTCGCGGGCGCCGCGCAGTACGCCTCCGAGGAAGCCAAACCCCCACGAAAAATGCATCGTCGGCAGTACCGCGATGGTCCAAATGCGTTCGCGTAGTGGGCGCTCGCCGCCGGGGCGCAGAGCCATGGCCAGCACGAGCAGCGCATAGGCGGCGAGCGGCAGATAGACGAGGGAGGCGATGAGCGAGATGATCCCGCTCACAACGCCGGTCAGCTGCAGCACAGCCACAATGAGTGCGAGCGCCAGGTTCAGCACGAGGGCAGGCGGAGCGAAGAAACGCACGCCGTTGCTGCGTCCAAAGCGTCGTACGAGCTCGCCACGCCACGCACCGGTAGCGCGGAACTGCCGGGCCAGTCGCCACCAGCTTTCACGCGGCCAATAGGTCACCGACAGCTTCGGATCGAGCCACACTTTGTATCCGGCCTGGCGGATGCGCAGGTTCAGCTCCCAGTCCTCGCCGCGGCGGATCGTCTCATCGAACAGTCCGACTTCGTCGAGGACAGCGCGCCGCATGACGCCGAGATAAGCCGATTCGGCCTCTCCCTCGTGGGTGGTGCCGTGGTACGCGCCGCCGCCGAGGCCGACGGGGGAGTTATAGGCGCGGGCAACCGAGGACTGGAAAGGGGTGCGACCGTCGGCGCGCATGACACCGCCGACGTTGGCAGCCCCCGTGCGCTCTAGCGTCGCAAGTGCTCGCTGCACATAGCCGGGGGACAACTCCGAGTGTGCATCAACGCGCACAATCGTGGGATAGCGGCTCGCACGGATCGCGGCGTTGAGCCCGACGGGGATATGCGCTGCCGGGTTGTCAACGAGACGGACGCGCTCATCATCCGCCGCCAGCTGCTGGGCGAGTTCCGTGGTGCCGTCGGTCGAGGGCCCCAGCGCGAGGATGAGCTCTGAGGGGCCGTCAAGTTCTTGGTCCAGCACGGATGCGACGGCGTGTTCGAGGTACGCTCGCTCGTTCAGCACGGGCATGACGAACGACACTCCGCCAGAAGGTGTTGTCGAATCGTTCTCTTGCACCCCCCGATCATGTCATGGGGAAAGGGGCACTCCCTGAGTAGGCTGGAGAGGTGGGTGCTGCGTCGGATGTGAAGAAGGCTTATCGTCTGTTGCGACGCGCATTGCGCTCGCGTAAAGCGGTGCAGCGTGTGCGGCGTGCGATCGCTACGCGACCGCCGATGCCGCAGGATCATTACAAGATCGCGGTGTACTTCGCTGATGGTCCGGTGAACATGTACCAGATGCGTCAGTGGTACCGCCCGCTGGCAGGGCTTAACGAGAAGTGGCCCGTCGTCGTGCTCGCGCGCAACGCCGGCGGAGCAGAGGCGATTATCGCCGAGGGTGGGCCGACCGTCGCGTTTGTTCCCACGGTTCGCGACCTTGAGCGGTTCATCCGTAACCAAGACATCCGAATCGTTTTGTACGTGAACCAGAACACGCGCAACTTTCAGATGTTCCGCTACGGCAGGCGCTGGCACGTGTTCATCAACCACGGCGAGTCCGACAAGATGTACATGACCACCAACCAGTACAAGGCATATGACTATGCGCTGGTGGCTGGCCAGGCAGCGCGTGACAGGCTCAGCCGCACGCTGTGGGACTTCAACCTCGACAGTCGCACGATCGAAATCGGTCGGCCGCAGGCAGATCATTTCTCTGGCGCTCTTCCCTATACGCCGGATGAGCGCGTCGTCGTGCTCTACGCGCCGACATGGGAGGGCGATCGCCCCAGTGCACACTACGGTTCCATTGCGACGCACGGTGAGGCACTGGCCGCAGCACTGTTGAATTCGGCATCACACCGCCTGATCTATCGTCCGCACCCGCGAAGCGGAGTAGTGGATGACGCATACGGTGCCGCGCATCGCCGGATTGTCGCGGCGATCCGCGCGGCAAATGACGCAGACCCCACCGCACATCATTTTTACGATGACGGCCCGGAGATGGGCTGGCAGATCGCCG
Organism: Microbacterium sp.; assembly: GCA_003524435.1. Lineage (GTDB taxonomy): Bacteria > Actinomycetota > Actinomycetes > Actinomycetales > Microbacteriaceae > Microbacterium. The sequence continues at coordinate 9,325 of DQHP01000156.1, read as the reverse complement.
CGGCAGACGTGGCGATCGTCGACATCTCCGCGATGGTCTATGACCGTCTGGCGACGGGCAAACCGCTCATGATCTCCCGCCCCGTTGATGAACGTGCATCCGTCGATACCGGCGGATATCTCTCGGACTGCGAATGGCTGACGGCGGATGCTGCCGTACATATCGTCCGTGAGGTCGAACGCGTCCGCGCTGATGAAGAGGCCATCAAAAAGCTGAGTATTTGGGTGCGGCACTATTTCGGCGACACCACTCAGGGCGTTGCGACTGAGAAATTCCACGCAGCGATCCAACAGCTCATGCAGAAGTGGGATGGGTGGCACGAAGCTGAGATTGGCATGATCGCGTCGCACGAGGACGACGATGATGAGGAAGAGAAAGACGACGAACTCGTCTGAGGTTCGTCACAGCTCCCATCAAGGACAGCCTCTTACCCTGATCTAATGGGCTTTCTCTACGATGGTCGCAAGGCATATCGACTGCTTCGGCGGCGGCTAGACGCGCGCACGGCCGCACAGCGGGTGCGCGGGCGTCTCGAACAGCATGCACCCGACACCTTCAAGATCGCGGTGTACTTCGCTGATACAGACGTGAATATGTACCAGATCCGCCAGTGGTACAAACCGCTGAAGCAACTCGCCGAGCGCTGGCCCCTCGTGGTGCTTTCTCGTTCGTCCGTCGGCGCCGAGGCTCTGGTCAACGATGGGGAACTCCCCGTGGCTCTCGTCCCGAAGATCCGTAATCTTGAGCGATACATCGCTGAGCAAGACATTCGAATCGTTCTGTATGTGAATCAGAACACGCGAAATTTCCAGATGTTCCGGTACGGCCGGCGCTGGCACGTTTTCATTAACCATGGTGAGTCTGACAAGGCCTACATGGTGAGTAACCAGTTCAAAGCCTATGACTATGCGCTGATCGCAGGTCAAGCAGCCCGCGACCGCCTAACCCGAGCGCTGTGGGATTACGACATAGACCGCCGAACGATCACGATTGGCCGCCCGCAGGCGGACCATCACTCCACCGATTTGCCATACTCTCCTGACGAGCGCACCGTTGTGCTCTACGCCCCGACATGGGAGGGCGATCGCGCATCCATGAGTTACGGATCAGTATTCACGCACGGTGAGACGCTGGTGCGGGAACTCTTGAGCACCGGTCGTCATCGCGTGATCTATCGACCGCACCCGCGCAGCGGCGTCGTCGACGATGCGTACGGCGCAGCGAATCGGCGCATCATCGCTGCGCTCGCCGCGGCCAATGCTGCCGATCCTTCCGCCCAGCATGTGTATGACAACGGTCCAGAAGTCGGTTGGCAACTTTCGGTCGCTGACGTTGCGGTCCTCGATATCTCCGCGATGATCTACGACCGCCTCGCTACCGGCAAGCCGTTGATGGTCACCCGTCCCGCTGACCCTCAGGCGGTCATCGATTCGACCGGTTACCTTTCTGACTGTGAGTGGCTGACGGCGGATGCTGCCGAGAATATCCTCCGCGAGGTCGAGCGTGTACAGGCCGATGACGTCACCATCACTCGCCTGCGCATGTGGTCGCAGCACTACTTTGGTGACACCAGCCCCGGTGTGGCGACTGAGAAGTTCCACTCGGCGATTGAGCAGCTCATGACGAACTGGGATGAGTGGCAGGCACGCGAGATCGGCGCCATCAGCCATGACGAAGATGACGACGATGAAGAGGTGGACGAGGACGAGGCGATCGGCGAAGAGGGCGCGTGATCTCAGGACTGAGCGTTCACGATCCAACCCTCACCCAGCGCGAGCGCAGTTTGTACACTGTGGACCATGAGCTTTCCCCTCGCCGCAGCCGTAGCTTCTCGTTTTGAGGTTGTGGCGGATTCACCGTCGACTAATGCTGCGTTGAAGGCGCTGGCCGTGGATGCTGTCGCGTGGCCGCACATGTCGGTGTTGGTGACCGATAACCAAACGGCCGGGCGGGGACGCCTTGATCGTTCCTGGGTCGCGCCGGCCGGGGCATCCCTCGCGATTTCAGTTTTGATGCGCGAATTGCCGGCTCCGGCGGCGATCGGCTGGATCCCGCTCGCCGCGGGCGTGGCAATGGCGGATGCTGTCGCCGCACAGTTGCCACAGCACGAAGTCGGGGTGAAATGGCCCAATGACGTGCTCGTCGACGGACAGAAGATCTGCGGCATTCTCGCGGAATCGATGGGGGATGCCGTCGTGCTCGGCGCTGGCGTCAACACAAAGATGACGGGGGAGCAGCTACCCGTTCCTACCGCGACATCCTTCGCGGTACTCGGCGTCGCTGTCGATGAAGACCGTCTGCTTTCGGACTATGTGCGTCGCCTCAGCGCGCTACTTGATGCACTCATCGCGTCAGGGGACGCCGAGGCGAGTGGCCTGCATGAGCAAGTCGCCACCCACTGTCTGAGCATTGGTCGCCTCGTCAACGTCGCACTTCCGGATGGCACGGCTTTGCAAGGGCACGTCACGCGTGTCGACACCGACGGACGCCTTGTGGTGAATGCTGACGGTCGCGAGCACCTCATCGCCGCGGGGGACGTCGTGCACGCGCGCCTCGCGTAAGCACACACGCCCGCTCGCGTAACCACGCACGCAGCCTCGCGTGAACCCACCCACGCGCGCCTCGCTTGACTTCGCGTGCCCGCAGGCACAATGGAGGGGTGACTCAGCCCGTGACTCTCGGTGGTCGGCCCATGATGCCGCCGCCCGGCGCTCCCGCCGAAGAGCTTCTCATCGCGCGCTTTCGCGGCCACGCACGATCACTCTTTTGGTCTGCGGTGTTGTTGATTGCCGTTTTTGGCGGAACCGCATTCTTCTTCAACAATCTGCCTGAGGGATACGAGAACTGGATGCTGTTCACCGCAGCAGCAGTGCTGATTCTGCTGGGCGTGCTGATCCCGTTCATCAGCTGGGCATCGCGGAGCTACACGGTGACCACGCGGCGAGTGATCGTGCGCCACGGCGTGGGATCACGTCAACGGCGCGAGATGTCGCACGTGCGCGGTTACACGATCGGGGTGCGTCGCAACCTCGCACAGCGGATGTGGGGCGCGGGAACTATTACGCTTTCCAACGGCGTAGACGCGCCAATGCGGCTTACGAACGTTCCCAACGTCACGCTGGTGCATGAGGCACTTGCCGATCAGATCGAGGTCAACCAGATCCTCGCTCACCGCGACGCACAATCGATGTCGGATCCCGACTCCGCACGCTGACGCACGCCTGTTGGTGCGTTGAAGGGCTGGCCCCTGCGGGTCGTTGATCGAGCGGAGTGAGCGTGCGTTGAAGGGGCTGGCCCCGGCGGGGCGTTGAGCGAGCGGAGTGAGCCGAAACGCGTTGAGCGACCGTAGGGAGTCGAAACGAGTCCTTCGACACCCGCGCGATGCGAGAGAATAGACGCGACGAACGGAGACTCAATGGCGTTGCGTGTGGGAGTGATCGGCGGCGGACAGCTGGCGCGAATGATGATTGCGCCGGCGGTGGAGCTGGGGCTCGACATCCGTGTGCTTGCCGAGAGTGAGGGCATGTCGGCGCAGCTGGCGGCCACAGCGGTGGGCGACTACCGCGACCTCGACACAGTTCGCGCGTTCGCGAAAGACGTCGACGTCATCACCTTTGACCATGAGCACGTACCGCAGACTGTGCTGCGCGCCCTCGTAGATGACGGCGTCGCCGTGCACCCGGGGCCCAACGCGCTGCAGTACGCGCAGGACAAGCTCGTCATGCGTGCGCGACTCGCTGAGCTGGGCGCCCCACAGCCCGACTGGGCCGCAGTCACCAATACAGATGAGCTGCAGGCTTTTCTCGACGACCACGGCGGCAAAGCGGTCGTGAAGACTCCGCGCGGAGGGTACGACGGCAAGGGCGTACGCGTCGTGCGTGACGCCGCAGAAGTCTCGGATTGGTTCGCCGACGTCGCAGACGGCGATGCTCTGCTCGTGGAAGAGCTGGTGTCGTTCGCCCGAGAGCTCGCGCAGCAGATCGCGCGGCGTCCGAGCGGGCAGATGGCCGCGTACCCGATCGTAGAGACCGTGCAACGCGATGGTGTGTGCGCTGAAGTCATCGCGCCCGCGCCGGGTGCGGGCGACCGGCTGGCGCAGGTCGCAGAAGACATCGGTCGACAGCTTGCTGAAGGCCTCGGCGTCACGGGGATGCTGGCGGTGGAGCTGTTTGAGACCGACGACGAGCGCATTCTCGTGAACGAGTTGGCAATGCGTCCGCACAACAGTGGTCACTGGAGCCAGGATGGCGCGGTTACCGGACAGTTTGAACAGCACCTGCGCGCGGTCGCTGATCTTCCTCTTGGAGATCCGACGCCGCACTCAGCGTGGTCGATGATGGTGAACATCCTGGGCGGGCCTGCTGAAGGCACATTTGAGGATCGATTCGAAGCGGCGATGTCGCAGCATCCGGATGCCAAGATCCACACCTACGGCAAAGCTGCACGTCCCGGCCGCAAGGTAGGCCATGTGAATGTCTCGGGCGCAGACCTCGATGACGTGGCATACACGGCGCGTGCAACAGCCGAGCATTTCGCCTGAGTCAGCGACAGAGCGAGCGGAAATAGCGCGCCGTTCAGCGTAACTCAGGATTTGAGACCGTACCCTGGGGGAGTGACTGAGCCTCTGCACTCCTCCGCCGTGCCCGTTGTTGGTGTCGTGATGGGATCTGACTCCGACTGGCGCGTCATGAGCGATGCATCTCAGGCCCTCACCGAATTTGGTATCGCGCATGAGGTTGAAGTCGTCTCAGCGCACCGCACGCCCGACAAGCTGATGAAGTACGCACGTGAGGCGCGTGGTCGCGGTATCCGCGTCATCATCGCCGGAGCCGGGGGAGCCGCGCACCTGCCCGGCATGCTCGCGTCTATGACGCCGCTGCCCGTTGTGGGCGTGCCCGTCCCGCTCGCGTATCTCGACGGCATGGACTCTCTGCTGTCGATTGTGCAGATGCCCGCAGGCATCCCCGTCGCGACAGTGTCGATTGGCGGGGCACGCAACGCGGGCATTCTGGCCGCTCGCATCCTCGGAGCATCGGACGCTGCGATCGCAGACCGCATCGAAGAATACGCCAAGACGCTCGAGGCGCAGGTGGCGGAGAAGAACGACCGGCTGAAGGATTCCCTGTGACACTTGCCGCGCCTCGCGCGACGAACCACCGGGGTAGGCCGCTGATTGAATCGCGCCCGCTGCGCAATCCTGACGCCGCCGATGAGCATTTCATGGGGCGCCGCGGCTGGTGGTTGATCGTGATGAACCTGCTGGTTCCTGGATCTGCGCAGATTCTCGCGGGCGGCAACCGCAAGCTTGGGCGGATCGGGCTCGGGGCGACGCTATTCAGTTGGCTCTTGGCGATCTCCGGCATCGCCGCGATGTTGTTTGCGCGTCCGGCGCTCATCTGGGCAACGAATTGGTTCACGCTGACCGCGCTGCAGATACTTCTCGTTGCCTTTGTGGTGCTGTGGATCGTGCTGACGATCGACACACTGCGCCTGGTCCGATTGGTGAAAGTTCCGCAGGCCTCGAAGTTCGCGATTCCGATCGTGGCTCTGGTTTTGCTGGGCCTTGTCGGTGGCAGCGCTGGCTATGCTGCCGCGGCCGTTGGCTCCAGTCGCGGCCTGCTCGGCGATATTTTCGGCCAGAGCGGCATCAGCGTGGATCCGAGCGACGGTTATTATAACATTCTTCTGCTCGGGGCCGACAGCGGTGATGGTCGCGATTCGATGCGCTTCGACAGCATTTCGGTGGTGTCGGTCAACGCCACCACGGGTAAGACGACGATCACCGGAATCCCGCGTGAATTGCCGAACGCGCCTTTCAGCAACGGTAGCCCGATGCAGGAGCTGTATCCGAACGCCTTTGAAGGACATTCGTCGTCGACGTGTGGCTGGAACGGTTGGATGAACCACATTCGTTATGCCGCGGAAGTCTGCCGCGATGATGAGGGTAAGGGCCTGTATCCGGATGCCGCGGCCCATGGTTCCGCGCCCGGAATTGAGGCGACGAAGGATGCTGCGGAAGGAATCCTCGGCATCGAGATTCCGTACTACATCTTCATCGACATGAACGGCTTCGCGGCCATGATCGATGCCCTCGGCGGCGTCGACATCAACGTCACCGAGCGCCTCCCCAAGGGAGGGCCGCCTGAGGGCTGGACGGGCTCGGACGTCAACGAGTGGGCGATTGGCTGGATTGAGCCGGGGCAGCAGCACATGGACGGCGATACGGCACAGTGGTATGCCCGCTCGCGGTATACGACGAGCGACTGGGATCGCATGGAGCGTCAGCGCCAGTTGCAGGTTGCGATCCTTGACCAGTTCACGCCGCAGAACATTTTGACGCGTTTCAACGAGATCGCATCGGCGGGCACCGTGCTGGTCGACACCGACCTGCCGAAGGACAAGCTCTCAGAGTTCTTCGACCTGATGCTAAAGGCCAAGGACCAAGAGGTCACGACGATCGAGCTGACGCCAAAGCACGGTGTCGACGAGTTCGAGCCCGACTACGCGTATATCCGCGACATGGTGCAGCAGGCGCTGCATCCGCCGACGCAGACCCCGACACCAACGCCCTGAGGCAGTCCAAGGGCTGGCGTGTGAAAACACCGGACGACGGCAGTCGGAGGGGGAGAGACTACCGCCGCCCGGCGACCGAACACCGCAAGTTGCTACCACACGTGGCATCCCAGCTCGCAGCAAGACAATAAAACGCAGTTAAACCCCAGTGCTGCTGACACTACTGGAAAGATCTATGTTTTTCACTAGTCGCAGATGAGCTCGCTGCGTGTCGGCGCGACGGCGTCACGCAGGGGAGTGTGTTGCACTTTCGTCAATTTTTCACCGGCGCCCTCACCGGTGAAAGACACCGTGACCGTAGCCGCTTCTCCTGGGGTCACCACGACTTCCTGCTGCACGGCGTAGCGCGCACCGAGTGCGATGCTCTCTGCATCCGATTCGCTGTCGCGCACGGTGGCGCCTTCGGGACCGTAGATCGTGATGAGCGTGCGCACATCGCCCTGGCTCATGCCTTCGCTCTCGGGGCCGGTGACACTGGCCGGGAGAGGCTCCTCACCGCCTACGGGTGCGTTGTTGTTCCAGGTCACCTGTACCTGCGTCGTGGGCTCTCCCTGACAGGTGCCGATCGCGGTGCTGATGGTGGCGTCGGTGTAGACGTTCATCTTGCCGCCGGTGAGATCGTTGAAGAGCACCCCGACGTAGGAGCCGCGTTCTCCATCGCTCGGGAGTAACCCTCCCAGCGTCGAGGCAGCGAGAATCTCCTGTTCTTCCGGATGTGCGCTCCACACATGGATGCGGCCTTCATCAGCGGCGGATGACAGTGCGCCAATGAGTTGCTGCGGTTCTCCGCTCGCGAGCGCAGCGGCGAAGAGCGCCTGCGCTGCCTGCGCGAATACGGCGTGCTGCTGGGCGGTGTCGGCGACGTCGGTGTACAGCGTGGAGAGCAGGATCGGAAGGATGGTCTCGCTGTTTGCCGTGTAGGCGCCGAACGTGACGGCACCCGTGGCCTCGAGGAGGTGCTGGGCGACGACGGCGTCGAGAGCGATGACTCCATCGACGGTTCCGCCGAACTTCTGTTCCCAGCGTGCGGCGATGGTTGCGCCGGCCTCGGAGAAGTTAGGGATGCTCGTGATGTCGCCGATGGATCGTCCCGGGCGGTCTTCGAAGAGTGCGACGACAGAATCGCTCAGCGCGAGCGGCTCGGCCAGCGTGGGAAAGTCGTTTGCAGACGCCTGGCGAGCGATGCTGATCGTGCCGTTCTCGGCGTGAAACAGGGTGAGTGAGTCGATGCTGCCGCCGCTGGATCGCACGTCAGCGTTGTTCTGGATGACGACGACGTAGTTGCGGGGGCCGTCGGCGCCGAGCATGGGATGCAGCAGGAGGGCTGCGCCATGGAGGGCGCCAATCGCTGTCGACGTCTCTGCGATGGCGCCGCGCATCTCATCCACAGCATCCGTCATCGGCCCGATAACTCCGTCGGCGTTGATCTGCTGGGCTTGGAGGTCAGCTGCAGCGAGCTTCTTCGTGGCATCGGCGAGAGACTCTTCGATCTTCGCGAATGCGACGAGGTCGATTTTCGAACCGGTGAAGCCGAGGGTTGAGAGGTCAAGGTCGGCAGAGACCGCGAGCACCGCGGCGATGGCATCCGCGGCGACGTCGTCGGCGATCTCGGCGACTTCGCGCATTGCGATGAAATTGGTGCCTACCCACGGGACGATTTCAAACGCACGCCAGATGGGATCTGATGTGAGTGAGCGTGCCGAGGCTGCGTGATTCGAGAGGCGCGGCGCAACGAGTGAGACGCGGCTCAGGTCGCCCGCTGCGATCGAGGTGCGCAGTTGCGCAGCGGACTGCTCGACATTGCGCAGCTCGCTGACCGCGCCAGCACCGCGAACGACGACCCAGCCGACGGCGAGGATAAGAAGCGTCACGACAGCGCCGATGGCCCATCGGACCCACCGGCGTCGTGCCGGTAGCCGACCGTCGCTCACATCAGCATTCAAGCATGTTCCCCGGCAATACAGGGGTTTCATCTCGGTCACGGTTATTCTGACGATATGGGTGCCCAGTTGCGCGTCGTTCTCGACCAGATCGCGCAGGTCGTCGACTCTGACCAGGCGGGAGCGGCGCGAGACCTGACCGCCGGCCTTATTGCGACGGCGCCCACAGACTGCACGGTCGAGGCAATTGTTGCCTCTGGCAGTCAGCTTGACCTCGCGGGCCTTGCAGATGTGCGCTCGCTCGGGCTTGCGCGCCGCGAGCTCGCGGCGTCATGGCAGTTGGGGTTCACACCCGGCGTGGGCGGCGGACTCATCCATGCGCCAACGCTGATGGCTCCTTTGGTTAAGCACGACAGGGTTCATGACCATGACCAGGTCGCAGTGACGGTGTGGGACTTTCTCGCGTGGGAAGCGCCCCAGAGCCTGTCTAAGACGCTGGTTGCGTGGCAGCGCGGGATGATGCGCCGCGCGGTCAGGCATGCAGACGTGGTGGTCGTGCCGTCGCATGAGATGGCTGAGCGGATCGGATCGTTCGCGAAGCTTGGCGATCGGGTGCGGGTGATCGCAGGGGCACAGCCGGATGGATTCGCCGTTCCTGCGGATGCGGCAACGCGTCGGGCGGCGCTTTCTCTTCCGGAACGCTATGTCGTCCTTACTGGAGCGGCTGAGCGGCTCAAGCAGGGGTTCCGGGCGGCTGCCGCGGCTGACACCGACGCAGTGGTGCTAGACGCTGCTGAGGGCGCGGAGCCACAGCTCGCGGAAATCGCTTCCGCGGCGGGGCTGCCAGAGCGGCGTGCACCCATTCGCGGGGC
>DQHP01000064.1 GCA_003524435.1 Microbacterium sp. | reverse complement strand
CGCGGCCGCGGCCGCGGCCGCGGTATTGGCGCTGAGCCACCCGCCCTACACCGGAAGCAGCCCACTTCCGTCACGGATCTCAAACACGAGCTGCGTCTCGGTGCCACGGACGACCGAATGGACGGTGATGTGTTCGAGGACAATGTCGCGGAGCGCCGTGGCATCGCGCACCGCAACGTGCACCAGAAAGTCGTCGACGCCGGCGACGTGAAACACCTGAAGCACCCGCGGAATCGCGACCAGGGCATCGAACAGCGCGGTGACCTTCGCCTCAGTGTGATTCGCTAGCCGCACCTTGATGATGGCCTGCAGGCCGAATCCGAGCGCGGCCTCGTCGAGGCGGATGCGAACGTCGCGAATGATTCCGCGATCACGCAGCGAGCGCACCCGGTGGGCGCAGGTCGACTCGGCGAGTCCGAGTTGCTGCGCGAGAGCCTTGTTGGTCGTATCCGCACGGGCACTGAGAGCCGCGAGGATCTCGAGATCGACCTCGTCGAGGGATGCCGTTGGCTGTTGTGTTTTCGACAATTGAGTTCTCCGTCCTCTGGCTTGTATTGCGGAAAAAGTTAGAATCAACGCGCACATCAGCAGATACTGTCGAATTGTCGCACTTTCATTGGGATTTTGACAGCATAGAAACATGACTGCACCGTTGCATCCCGATACTGTCGCCGTTCACAGTGGCCGCGCCGACCTCACTGAACTCGGTGTGCACGCACTGCCGATTGACCTGTCGACGACGAACCCGCTGCCCGACATCGAGCGCGGCGGCGATTCCTACGAGGCAATGGCGACCGGTGGCCGTCCGCCCGTCGACGGCAGCATGGTTTACGCGCGGCTGTGGAACCCGACAGTGGCTCGGTTCGAGGATGCGCTCGCCGAGATGGAGCATGCCGAGGCTGCGGTGGCTTTCTCCTCCGGAATGGCGGCGATGACCGCGGCGATTCTCGCGATGACCAGTGCGACGGGCAAGAGGCATGTCGTGGCCGTCCGTCCGCTGTACGGCGGCACCGACCACCTGCTGGGCTCTGGTCTCCTCGGAACTGAAACGACCTATTGCCACCCCTCGGAGGTGGGCGTCAGCGTCCGTCCCGATACCGGACTCGTCATCGTCGAGACTCCCGCGAACCCGACGCTCGAACTCGTCGACATCGCTGCGGTTGTCGCGGCATCCGGATCCGTCCCGGTGATCGTGGACAACACCTTCGCGACCCCGATTCTGCAGAACCCGCTCGACCACGGCGCCGCGATGTCACTGCACAGTGCGACGAAGTACCTCGGAGGCCACGGCGACGTCATCGCCGGCGTCATCGCATGCAGCGAGGAAACCGCCGAAGCACTGCGCCGGGTGCGTGCCGTGACCGGTGGGCTGCTGCATCCGCTCGGTGCCTACTTGTTGCACCGCGGCCTCACGACGCTTCCGGTGCGGATGCGTCAGCAGCAGGAAAACGCCCAGCAGATCGTGCAGTGGCTAATCGATCAGCCACAGGTCGATGAGGTGTTCTTCCCGGGACTCGACGGTGATCCGGCCGGAATCCTCGAGCGTCAGATGCGCGGTACGGGAGCCATGGTCGCCATCCGCATGAGCGGTGGGTATGCCGCAGCCAGCGCCGTCGCCTCAGCCGTGCAGTTGTTCACGCACGCCGTGTCACTGGGCGGGGTGGACTCGCTCATCCAGCATCCAGCCGCTCTTACGCACCGACCCGTGCCGGCGGATGCCAGACCCGATGCTGATGTGCTGCGACTGTCGGTTGGGCTCGAGAATGTCGGCGACCTCGTCGCTGATCTCGCGCAGGCCTTCGCGCGGCTCAATCCTGCTGACGCGGCTGAAACTTCGACAGCTTCAGCCGATTTGAGCAGCGCGACACCGTAGCCGCGAAGCCGTACCCGCGGCGCCGGGGCGGCTCAGCTCCCGGCGAGCCACTTCCCGAACGCGTCGAATGAGTACTCCCGACCAAGGAACGACGACACCAGCTCAGCAGCATCCGTCGCGCCGCCGCGAGCCAGGATCTCGTCTCGGTAGCGGTCGGCAACGTCGGCGGCGAACATGTCTGAAGAGTCGAAGGCGCTGAACATGTCCTTCGCGATGACGAGACTCCACATGTAGGTGTAATAGGCCGAGCTGTAGCCGGTGAGGTGCCCGAACGCGGCCTGCATGTGGGTGTCATCCAGCCCTGCGATGACGGCGTAGCGCGCGGACAACTCGGTGATCGCGGCGTCATGATCGGCCGGACGGTCCTGATGCAGTCGGTATGAGACAGCAGCGTAGAAGATTTGCGTGCGCACCCAGCGTCCGCGATCTGAATCGGCGGCTTCGCGCATGCGGGCGACGAGGTCGGCGGGGATCGGATTGCCTTCAGCATCTACGGCAAAGGTTCGCAGGATCTCGGCATCCCACGCCCATTCCTCAAGCATCTGCGACGGCGCCTCGACGAAGTCCCACTCGGTGGCGACGCCAGAGAATCGCGCCCACATTTGGTCGCCGCCGAGCACGTGATGCAACAGGTGCCCGAACTCGTGGAACAGCGTCTTGACCTGCTCGTGCTCCATGAGCCCGCGAGGGAAGTTGCACACCAACACCCCTTCGGGCAACTGTGCACCACGGACACCCTTGACCAGGTCGAACTGCGCGGCGTGCTTGTACTTGCCCCCACGCGGGTGCAGATCAAGGTGGATCCGGCCGATGCGTTCGCCACCCTGCAACACGTCATAGCTGGTGACGTCGGCATCCCAGGAAGGAGCATCCGCTTCGCGATACTCGAGGCCAAAGAGGCGACCGGTCACCGAGAGCAATCCTTCGCGAACCCGCGAAAAGTCGAAGTACTGGCGCACGGCTTGCGCGTCGACGTCATACTGCTCGCGACGGATCAGCTCGCCGTAATAGTCCGAGTCGGCGGTCGTGATCGAGGCGATTGTCGGATCATCCTGCTGCGCGCGCGTGAGTAGCGCGGCGGCATCCGCGTGCGCGCGATCCGCCGACAGGTCGCTAATGCGGTCAATGAACTCAGCGATTGCATCGCCTGTGCCGATCATCTTCAACTCGGCATCGAAGTCGGGCCACGAGTCGTAACCGAGCGTCTTGGCCTGCTCGGTGCGCAGATCGAGGAGCTCGTGCAGCAGCGCGTCATTCGCCGGCCAACCGCGCGAGTTGTAGGCACGCGCAATGTCCTCGCGGGCCGCGCGGTCGTGCGCATACGCACGGAACGGTCGGAAGTCCGGATAATCGGTGGTGATCTCGACGAGTCCGTCGTCGCCGGCAGGGTGCGCTTCGCGGAAGTCGTCCGGCAGCCCGTCAAGCCGGTCAGGTGAGATGCGGATGCTGCGGACATCATCGCGTACGTTGCGGGAGAAGTTCTGCTCGATCACGGTCAGGCGAGCGGCGATGTCGGCCAGGCGCTGGCGGGTGGTTTCATCGCGGTCGACGCCGCTGCGGCGGAAATCGAGCAGCACCTTCTCAAGCAAGCGGGCGGCGTCGGCGTCGAGTTCGGACGCGTCGAGTGCGGCGAAAACTTCATAGAGGTCGCGGTCTTGGTCGCGGGCGGTGACGGATGCCGCGGCATCCTGCATTTTTTCTTCAGCGACCTTTCGCACCTCAGCGTCGGGGTGCACCTCGGAGAGCAGTTCGGTGAAGCTTGCGGCGTTCGCGGTTGCCGTCTCGCCGATGTTCCAGAGCTCGAGTGTCTCGAGGGCCGTGCGGCCGGTGCCGTCTTTGAGCTGGGCGATGACGTCGCGGGCGGTGGAGAGGGAAGCGGTGGCGCGATCTTCGACGAACGACTTCCAGTCGGCGGTCGGCAGGGCGAGGGGTTCGAGAGGCATCGAGCCAGCGTATGCCGGAGTGGCTTCGACTCGCCTGCGGCTCGCTCAGCCCGTTTCGTCTCGCTCCGCTCGCACAACTCCGGAGCTTTTTGCTAGAACCGCGGATTTAGCGTCGGCTAGAGCTGGATCCCACCAGTTTCTCCGGAGTTATGCGGGGCCGGCGCCGCCACAACACCCGCCCCAGCACCCCCTGCCGGGGAGCGAACAGGTACACCAACGCGAACACGCACCCCTGCACCAGGACCACGAGCCCGCCGGAGGCCGCGTCAATCCAGTAGCTCAGGTAGATGCCCACCACGCTGCACAGTGCCGACATGACGGGTGCGATCACCAGCATCCGCCCGAAACGATCGGTCAGCAGATGCGCCGTCGCCCCCGGAATGATCAGCATTGCCACTACGAGCACAACGCCGACCACCTGCAGTGCGACAACCGCGGTGAGCGCGAGCACTCCCAGCAGCAGCGCCCCCAAGAACCGCGGCGACAGCCCGATTGCGAACGCATGCGTGGGGTCGAACGCATACAACGTGAGGTCGCGGCGCTTGATCACGAGCACCGCGAAAGCGACGGCGGCGAGGATCACGATCTGCAGAAGATCGCCCTCCGAGACGCCGAGGATATTGCCGAAGATGATGTGGTTCAGATCAGTCTGACTCGGTGTGACCGAGATGAGCACCAGCCCGAATGCAAAGAGCGTCGAGAAGACGATACCGATCGCAGCATCCTCTTTGACGCGGCTCGTGCCGCGGATCAACCCGATCAGCCCAACCGCCAAGAACCCGAACACCAGGGCGCCGAGCGCAAACGGCGCCCCGAAAACATAGGCGATGACCACACCGGGAAGTACCGCGTGCGACACCGCATCACCCATCAGCGACCAGCCCACCAGCACCAGCCAGCATGACAACAGCGCGCACACGACCGCAGCGATCGTCGTGGTGATGAATGCGCGCACCATGAAGTCGTACTGCAGCGGCTCAAGTATCCAGTCCCAGATCATGAAGCGTCCTCTAGGTCGCCGTCCGCAGGCTCCAGCCCAAACGCCCGCGCCAACTGAGCAGGCTTCAGCGCCTCGTCAACCGACCCATGAAACAGCACTCGCCGCAGCAACAGCACGGCCTCGTCGGCCAGCGACGGCAGCGCGTGCAGATCGTGGGTCGAAACAAGGACAGTACTTCCGGATGCCGCAAGCTCACGCAGCAGCCTCACAATCGTCGCCTCGCTCCGCTTGTCAACTCCGGCGAACGGCTCGTCAAGCAGCAGGATGCGCGCACCCTGAGCGATTCCGCGGGCGACAAACGCACGCTTACGCTGCCCACCGGAGAGCTGTCCGATCTGCCGGTCCGCAAGGTCGGTGAGCTCCACCCGCTCCAGCGCCTCATCGACGGCGGCACGGTCAGCCGGCCGCGCTCGCCGTATGAATCCTTGGGAGCCGTAACGCCCCATCATCACCACATCGCGCACCGAAACGGGGAAGGTCCAATCGACGTCTTCGCTTTGCGGAACGTACCCGATCAACCCGCGACGGCGAGCGGATGCTGGATCCGCACCATCCAGTCGCACCTCACCCCGCGCCGGCCGAACCAGCCCAATGATCGTCTTGAACAGCGTCGACTTTCCCGAGCCGTTCATGCCGATGAGTCCGGTGACGCGTCCTGCCTCGACGTGGAGTGAGACATCGTCGAGAGCCAGCACATCGTCGTAGCGGACGGTAACGCCTGACACCTCGATCGCCGTCATGACCCCGCCCCATCGTCGTCCGTGAGCGACGTGCCCGTGAGCCCCGCGATAATCACATCCGCGTCGTGGCGGATCAACTCAAGATAGGTGGGAACGGGCCCGTCAGCGGTAGAGAGGGAATCGACGTAGAGGATGCCGCCGAACGTGGCATCCGTCGCCTCGACGACCTGCTGCATTGCTTGATCGGAGACAGTCGATTCGCAGAACACCGCCGGCACGTCATTGTCTTCGACGAACTCGATCACCGCAGCGATCTGCCGCGGAGTCGCCTGCTGCTCGGCGTTCACAGCCCAGATGTACGACTCCGTGAGCCCGGCATCGCGTGCGAGATACGAGAACGCGCCCTCACAGGTGACCAACGCTCGCTCGTTGGCGGGCAGTTCCGAAAGTGATGCTGCCAGGTCATCCTGCACCTGCTGCAGCTCGGCCTTGTACGCCGCTGCGTTCGCGGCGAACTCCTCGGCGTGTGCGGGGTCGAGTTCGCTAAAGGCCGCAGACATCGTGTCGACATACAGCTGCACGTTCGCGGGGCTCATCCATGCGTGCGGGTTGGGCTTTCCGGCATAGGCATCCTCGGTGATGTCGATAACTTCGACGCCATCGGATGCCACGACATGCGGAGCATCCATCGACTCAAAGAATTGCGCGAACCACACTTCGAGGTTCAATCCGTTGTCGACGATGAGATCGGCCTCCGTCGCTTTGCGGATGTCGCCCGGAGTGGGCTCGTACCCATGGATCTCGGCGCCCGGCTTCGTGATCGACTCCACCCGCAGGTGGTCGCCNNCCGGCGACGTTCTGCGCGATGTCGGCGAGCACGGTGAACGTGGTCAGAACGACCGGGCGATCATCGGCGGCGGTATCCGGCGCTGCGCAACCCGCGAGTATCGCCATGCCTGCGAGCGTGAAGCCCGCGAGCGCGCGATGGAAATTTTTAGGCACACCGAAAACATATCTTTTAGGTACGCCGAAAACAAGCCTGTGGCTCCACCAAAAATCAAGATGATCAGAAAGGCGCTGAGCGTCGTTTGTGGACGGACCACAAGAAACCAAGTGCCAGTACTGGTGAAACTTAGTTCCTGCTCGCAAAGCCCGGTCAGTTTCGGCAATCTCGCCATACGATCGCGACTGGCAACGACGCCACTGAACCCTGGAGCCTCAATGACGACTTCTACGCCCCATGTGCATGGCCGTGGCCTGCGCATCACGGTCACTATCCTCGCGCTGCTGCTTGCTGCGATGGTGGCACTCTTCTTCATCACCACAGGAAAGATTGCTGCCGGCGCAGCCGAACTTTCCGATGGAACGGTGACCGCACACGAAGGCTCCGATGCGCTGGCCGCCGGCGCAGAGGATCTCGCGACCGGCGCGGACACGCTCGCCTCCGGCTCGCAGGATCTCGCCGATGGCGCCGAGA
>DQHP01000134.1 GCA_003524435.1 Microbacterium sp. | reverse complement strand
GGATCAGCGAGCGGTGTTCGCCGACGAGGATCATCCGTTCGGCGCGGCGGACGTGTATGCCGCACGCGCCGTCGAGACCGGTCTCGCGGCGTTCGCCACAGGTCTCGACGGGCACGTGATCGCGCTCGGCTGAACGCGTCGAGCGGAGGATGACTGTCAGTCGGTGCCGGAGTCGAAGGCTGCGCCCTCGGATGCTGAGTCGACAGCATCTGCGTACGCATCGTGCACCCCACCAGAGCCGGAGATCTCGGATGCTTCACCCGCAGTGACGCGTCCGACGAGCTCGCCCGTGGCTCCGCCGACGAGACCGAGACTTGCATACTGCTCGAGACGCGAGCGCGAGTCGGCGATGTCGAGGTTGCGCATGGTGAGCTGACCGATGCGGTCCGTGGGACCGAAGGCGGCATCGCCGACTCGCTCCATGGACAGTTTCTCGGGACCATAAGACAGGTTCGGGCTAGTGGTGTCGAGGATCGTCCAGTCATCGCCGCGGCGGAGGCGAATGGTGACGGTGCCCGAGATCGTGAGGCCCACCCAGCGCTGAATCGACTCGCGGAGCATGAGTGACTGCGGTTCGAGCCAGCGGCCCTCGTACATCAGGCGACCGAGACGGCGGCCCTGCTCGTGATACGTCGCGAGGGTGTCCTCGTTCAGGATGCCGTTGACCAGACGCTCATAAGCGATGAACAGCAGCGCCATGCCGGGGGCTTCGTAGATGCCGCGCGACTTCGCCTCGATGATGCGGTTCTCGATCTGATCGCTCATGCCGAGGCCGTGGCGGCCACCGATGGCGTTGGCCTCAAGCACGAGCGCGACGGGGTCGGTGAACTCCTGACCGTTGAGAGCGACGGGGCGGCCGGCCTCGAACGTGACGGTGATGTCCTCGGTCTCGATCTCGACGGCCGGATCCCAGTACTTCACGCCCATGATCGGGTCGACGGTCTCGAGCGACACATCGAGGTGCTCGAGAGTCTTCGCCTCGTGAGTGGCGCCCCAGATGTTGGCGTCGGTCGAGTATGCCTTCTCTGCCGAGTCGCGGTACGGGAAGCCGTGCTCGGTGAGCCACTCGCTCATCTCCTGACGGCCACCGAGCTCTGTGACGAAGTCAGCGTCGAGCCACGGCTTGTACACGCGCAGGCGCGGATTAGCGAGCAGTCCATAGCGGTAGAACCGCTCGATGTCGTTGCCCTTGTAGGTGGAGCCATCGCCCCAGATATCGACGCCATCTTCCTTCATCGCACGCACGAGCATCGTGCCGGTGACGGCGCGACCCAGGGGCGTGGTGTTGAAATACGTCTTACCGCCGGAGCGGATGTGGAACGCACCGCACTGCAAAGCAACCAGACCCTCTTCGACCAGCGCAGTCTTGCAGTCGATCAACCGCGAGATCTCAGCGCCATACTCGAGCGCACGACCGGGGATCGACTCGATGTCGGTCTCATCGGGCTGGCCGAGGTCGCCCGTATAGGTGCAGGGGATCGCTCCCTTGTCGCGCATCCACGCGACGGCGACGGAGGTGTCAAGCCCCCCGGAGAAGGCGATGCCGACGCGCTCGCCGACGGGCAGGGACTGAAGGACCTTGGACATGGTGTCCAGTCTATCGGCGCGCAGCGGGTGCCCTATCCTGTTGGCGTCTGCTGGCAGATCACTGACACGATGGATCAGAAGTCCGAGTAATCCTCGAGTCGCGTCTCGAATTCCGCGCGATTATCTTCGCTGAGCAGTTGAGGAGCGAGGAAGTAGATCTGCAGCCCTTCCAACGGCTCACCGGTGCGTTGCTTCTGCGCCTCGCGTTCGGTGCGGAAATCACCGGAGCTGTCGTTGGAAAGGTCGTAGAGAATCGCGTAGAACCGCATCGGACCGGGGTAGTTGTCGGTGTACCACTCCCACGTGTTCTGCGTACGAGGGTCGGTGCTGCCGTAGAAATTCTCGAGGACCGAATCCTCAAGGGTCGATGACGGATCGTTGAACGAGTACATCGAATACATGTCGTACTCGTAGAGCACGTCCTCAATGACGCCCATCACCTCGAGCTTGCGGTCGTAGTCCTGGATCGGCTCTTTCGTCATCCACGGCACCGAGATGTACTGCACCAGCATCGACTCTCCGCCGTAGCCGTTGCGCTCAGGACGCAGGTCTTCGGCGCCCGCTTCGGTCCAGGTATAGCCGTACTTTGCGCTCAGGCGTTCACGAATCTCGGTCAGCGCTGCTTCGCTCTGCGTGCGTACTTCCTCCAACGAAGGTTGCGCGAGAATATCGCTCGGCGCGACATCCTTGATGCCGGGGTAAGCCTCTTCGTGCTTTTGCTCTTCGGTTTTCTCACCCTGGTAATTACCGGATGCCGATGTCTGCACCGCGCTCATCGCGCCGACGGTAGCGACATTGAACAGCAGGGTCACGATAAGAGCGGATGCGCCCAGCATCCGTCCTCTTCTAGAGAACAGCGCGGCAACCACGATGCCCAAGACCACGAGTTGCAAGGTCAGCATCGTGACGCCATAGAGCACGTCGGTGAGACCTGCGAGCATTGTGCCGAGCAGAATGACGGCGAACAGGATGCCGGTCGCAAGAGCGACCCAGCCGAGCGCGTTCGCGGGCGGCTTGTCGGTCGTGACATCTGCGGGCGTGACGGGCGGGACACGAGCGTCAGCGCGAAGGGTTGGTGCACCTGCTCGGCGGGCGCCCTGGTAACCGCCGGGCGGCGGTACTGGCGGCGCGCCCTCAGAACCAGCGACGTACCGCGTGCGCTGCGGATCTACCATGGCTTGTCCGTCCCGCCGCCAGGGCTTTCTTCATCGCCTTGTTGGTCCTGGTCGCGCTCTTCTGCGCCCTCTTCGAGTTTCTTCTGAATCTCGTCGAGCTTGTCCTGATCTGGTTGAGCAGGCTTTTCCTGTTCGTCGCCCTTGTCGCCCTCTTCGCCTTCAGAGGGCGGAGGCTCCTGTTGCTGGCTCTGCTGCTGCTTCTCTTGCAGTCGATCCTGAAGGTCCTCGAGTGTGTCGTTCATGCTGCGGTCGGGATCCGGCGATTGCGAATCTGCGTCCTCGCTGTTGCACTCTTCGGGCGTCTCAGCGGTGACGAGCAGCCCCTCGCCGTACAGCGCGGCCGCACCGGGACCATCACCACCCGTCAGAGCAGCATCGCCTTGCCGCTCGATCACGATCGCAAGGTTCACGCGCACCGCGCATACCTCTAGCCCGTGGGCCAAAGGCAGGGCCTCTTCGAGCTTCGCACGTGCTTCATCGAGCTTTTCTGAGCCCGCGAGTGCGGTGCCGACGTTGTAGGGCGCCTTGAAGGGCTCGAACCAGTTCATAAATTCCTGGGCTTGGGCAGCCGTCGTTGACCCTGAGTAGTCACCGACGACGTAGGTCGTGACGGACTGATGCGCATAGGCATACATGCTCAGCATTTTGCCGACGAACAAGAGGGCAGCCAGCGTCAGCGGGAGAGTTCCGATTGCCACCCAACGGCGGATGCTGCGCCGTCGACGATTCGACGCGAGCAGTGCTGCCGCGGCATCCAGCTGCCCCTCGGCAATTTCCGAAGTCACTGTGCACGCCCCGTCGTCATTCCGCGCAGTTGCGCGATGAGCATCGTCGCCCGTGCGAGTTCGACGCCCAGCAGCACGATCATGATGAGCGCGAAGATCCAGTACAGCTCGATGACATTTCCTACCGAACCGGAGTCGGCGTAGCTGGTTGTCGTCGACGGAGCCTCAGGCAGTTCGACCTTCGTCTCAGCGTCGCGCAGCTCGAACGGGACTCCAAGTTCCTCAGCGATCGTCTGCAGATTCGCGTCGTCGATGACTGACAGCGCCTTCTCACCCTCGTACTCGATGTACTCGCCGTCACCGCCGAAGCTCCCTGAGGTGACTTTCATCGGCCCACCCTCGGCTGTGCCGTATCCCAAGACGGCGCCGCCGTCGACGTACTGCGCACTGTCCGCGAACGACTCAGGGTCGCTGGTGACGGTCTGTTCTCCGTCGCCGAGATAGAACACCATCCGCGAACGATCTGGCGCAGAATCCGCGGCGTTCGCGAGCGTCTCCTCGAGGAGTTCATTCGCGATGCCGATCGAGCTGCCCTGCGACCTGTCGGTGACCTCAGGGCTCAGAATCTCAAGCGACGAGACGAGCGCTGTCGTGTCGGTGGTGAGCGGCAGGCGCAGCTGTGCGGACGCATCGAAAGTGATCAGCGCGAAGCGCGCGCCTGGATACTCATCCACGATCGCCTGAACGTCAGCGCGTACGCCGTCGAGGCGCTGCGCATCGCCGTCCCAGTCCTCCGCCGCAATGCTCGCGGTGGTGTCGACGGCGATGACGATGTCGGTATCGGTTGCGAGGGTCTGTGTGGCGCCGCCGGGGATGCCAGGGCGCAGCAGCATGACAAAGCAGGCCAGCAGCATCAACAGGCGCAGGCTCCACAGCATCCGATCGCCACGCATCAGCATCCGCACCACGACATATGCCACCGGCGCGAACAGCAGGATGAGCAGAAAGATATTGAGAACGGGCTGGAAGATCATAGCTTCACCCGCCACAGCAGTACGACGAATCCGAGGCCGAGCACGAGCAGTATCGCCACCCACAGATTCGGGGTGTCAGACCACACCACCTGGGCCTGGCCGCGCAGCTCCGTGGCATCTTGTTCCTGCACGTCCTCGATGATGTCTGCGACGGTTTTCGTGTCGCGCAGTCCGTACGATTCGCCGCCGGTCTTTCGCGCGGCATCGATCAGTTCTTTACTGATCGCATCGTCGGCGCTTTGCACCGGGTTGAGCGCAAACACGCGCACTCCGACGGATGCTGCGTAGTCCGCGGCTTCGTCGAGGGTGACGATCGATGCACCATTGACCTCGTTATCCGTGGCCAGAATGATCGAGCGAGAACGCTCGTCTTCGACGTGATCGAAGCGCATGGTGCACGAGGCGAGTCCATCACCGATGAGCGAAGCGCCAGCGCCGTTGAGCGTTCCGACCCAGTGCTCGGGGATCTCTTCCATATAGTCGAAGCTCTCGCGAATGCTGGCGAGGTGCGTACGAATGAACTCATAGTCATCCGTGAGAGGAAAAATCTGCACGGGTGAACTGTTGAAGATCGTCAGCCCGATACGTTCGCCCTCGAAGCCGTCGAGCAACTCTTCAAAGACAGCGAGCACCTCGACGTCGACCTCACTCATCGAGCCGGACACATCGAGGCAGAGCATGATGTCGCGACTGTTGTTTGTGGGTTGAATAGTCTCGGAAGACATGGGGCGCGCGGCGACAACTCCGCCGATCACCGCGGCAACAACGCCGAGGGTCAGGACGCCGACAAGTGCGATCGTTCGTCGGCGAACAGCGTGCTGAAAGGACGGCAGCGCGCGTACTCGCTCTGCACGCGAGATCTGAGCTGCTGGTTGCTCGCGCAGACGCGCGTTGCGACGCAGACCAATGAAAAGGCCAACACCGATTGCGATAATAATGACCGCGACGGCGATGAGGAGGACCCACCAGTTCGCTAGTGCCATGACCCCACCACCCTGCGGGCAGCTTCGGCGCCCGCAACCGGGTCGACGGCCGGACCCTTGCGGAAGATGCTCGGGTAGTAATAGCGGTGCAAGGCGTCCACGAGTGCGGGTTGTACACCGAGGCGCACGAGATCATCGAGGGCGAGCACTGGTGCTTCCAGCCCGCTGTACTCGTTGACGAATGTGCGAATGACGCGACTGAGTTCGAGATTTGCCTGTCGGGCAGACAGCGTGCCAGCAAGATAATCCGCTTCGACTCTGCCGATGCGGTCGTTATATTCCATTCGCAGCATGCTGAGAACGTCGCCCGTTGGCGGCGTGTGCGGCTGCTCCTGTCCTGGCAGCTCGATGCTGCGGCGGGGCTTGGTGAGGAAGATCAACAGCCAGGCGCCTGCGATGAGCAGGGCAATGATGCCAATGGCGAGGAGCATCCATCCCCAGCCGTACTGCGTCGGAGGATACAGCTCGTCAGGAGCGGACATGAGCCCTCCTGTTCAGCATGCGCAGCAGTGCCGCCGCGGCGTCATCCTGTGTCTCCAGAGACGTGTGGGTGATCTCAAGACGATCCAGCAGATCGTTGAGTCGAGCGGTATCCGCCTGCTGCTGCGCCATGAGCTCGCCCAAAACCTCGGCGTCGCCGTGCACGAAGTCGGGGATGTCCCAGTGGGTATCGACGTCACTGCGGACGCTGCCGCCCCGCTCCCTGAGTTCGTCAGAGCGGAGTACCGGATCGGCATCGCGAAGTGTGATCCACAGCACATCGTGCTGCACGCGCATGCGGCGCAGCATCCGCTCGGTTTCGTCGGTGACGGGCGCTTCATCCGTCACGATGACGACGATCATTCGACGCGCGATGTTGCGAGCGACATAGGAAAGAAGCGCATCGCGATCACTGGGCGCCGTGCTCGAGGTGATGGCCGTGTCGATCGTGCGCAGGGAATGCTCGAGCGCGCCCTCACTGCGGCCGGGCGCACGTCGACGCACTCGCTCGGCGTCGCCGTACACGACGCTGAAATCGTCGCCATGGCGCAGAGCCAGGATGCCGAGGGCACCTGTGGCAAGAATCGCGAGGTCCTTCTTCGGCTTCTCGTCGTGGGCGATCGCGGTCATCGCACGGCCGGTGTCGACCACGAAGAGCACGGTGTGCATGCGGTTCGCCCGGTGCCGCTTCACCAGCGGCTCGCCCAGCCGTGCCGTCGCGCGCCAGTCAATGTCGCGCACCTGATCGCCGTACTCATACTGGCGCAGATCCTCAAAGTCGAGGCTGCGCCCGTGCAGCAGCGATGCGTAGGCGCCATCGAGCGCATGCATCGACTTCTGCGACGAATGGATGAAGAGCTTGCTCTTCACCTGGGTGATCAGAGTTGCCATCGAGTTTCTTAAAATGTCGTTCTTACGGCGTTGGCACGGAAGCGAAGATCTGATCAATGATCTCTTCGCTGCGGATGCCCTCGGCATCGGCCTCAAACGTGAGCAGCACGCGGTGGCGGAGCACGAGGTGGCGGAGCGTGCGGATGTCCTCCGGCAGAACATGGGTGCGGCCATTGAGTAGCGCAAGAGCACGCGATGCTTGCAAGAACGCGATGCTGGCGCGGGGGCTCGCACCGTATTTGATGTAGCGCGCGCGATCTTCACCGATGTACGGTCCCGGGTTACGGGTGACATAGGTGATCGAGACGATGTAATTGCGGATCGCGGCGTCGACATAGATACGGCTTGCGACATCTTGCAGCAGTTCGACATCAGCGAGTGTGACGGCGCTCTGAACATGGCGATCCGGGTCAAGGACGCCGGAGTCGATGCGTCCGAGAATCTCGAACTCTTCGGCCGGGCTCGGGTACTCGACAATTTCCTTGAGCAGGAAGCGGTCCATCTGGGCTTCGGGCAACTCGTAGGTGCCCTCCTGCTCGATGGGGTTCTGCGTCGCGATCACGAGGAACGGCTTGGGCAGGTGGTGAACCTCGCCGCCGATCGTGGTCTGGTGCTCTTGCATCGCCTCGAGCATCGCCGACTGTGTCTTTGCGCTGGAGCGGTTGATCTCATCGAGCAGCACGAAGTTCGCGTGCACAGGGCCCAGCACCGTGCGGAAGGTGCCCGAGGAGGCGTCGTAAATCTGGTTGCCCGTGATGTCACTGGGGAGGAGATCGGGAGTGCACTGGATGCGCTTGAACTGCGCCTTCACGGTGTCAGCGAGTGTGCTGGCAGCCGTGGTCTTCGCGAGGCCGGGCACGCTTTCGAGGAGGATGTGTCCGCCGGCGATGAGCGAGATGAGCAGGCTCATGCGCAACTGCTCCTGGCCGACCATCTTTGCCGAGTACGCGCTGGAGATCACGTTGAGGATCTCGCCGGCGCGTGCCATCTCTGCGTCGCTCGGTGCGGGGCCGGCGCTTCCCGCGGGTGCGGCTGACGCCTGTTCGCGTCG